>DATIOS010000374.1:0-8751 GCA_035472915.1 Thermoanaerobaculia bacterium | reverse complement strand
AAGCATTTGTTTTTTCAGCAATGCGCACGTTCCAGGGGAGCATTGGGCGGAAACGGATCACCGAGATCAAGAACATCACCACGGTCAAATCAGGCGTGTCGGTCATCAACGGCTTCCTCAACGGAGCCATTCAGGACCTCGGCAACGGGCGACTGGTGTTCCCCGGCCCCGTGGGCCTCCAATCGCCGGCGCCGTGGGGGACTGACGGCACCGCCGGCGGCACCCAATCGCTGATCCCGGCAGACGACTTCGGCGTCTTTTCTCCCTTCCGCTTCGGCACCACGACGCTGGTGGGCGGCAATGGGCTGTGGACGACGGACGGCACCTCCGGCGGCTCGGCGCGCGTCGTGCCGGCGACGACGCTCAGCGGCACGGAGGGTTTCGTCGCGGCCCTGGGCGAGGTCTACTTCGCGGGCGCCAGCCCGTCCAACGGCACCCAGTTGTGGAAGACCAACGGCACCCTTGGCGGCACCGCCATGATCCAGAACCTCGGTCCCAACGCCAATGCCGCCACGCTCGGCGCGCTCGGCGCGTCCGTCTACTTCAGCGCGGCCTCCGGCACTTTTGGTCAGGAGCTGTACCGATCCACCGGCGTCAATTCGGTCTTCTTCCTGGGGGACCTCAATCCAGGACCCTCGGGCTCCTACCCACAGTCCTTCACCCCGCTCGGCTCCGTCGCCGTCTTCACGGCCGACGGCGGCAGCGCGACCGGGCAGGAGCTATTCGTCACCGACGGCACCCAGGGCGGCACCGGCGTGCTGAAGGACATCATGCCCGGAGCCGGCTCGTCCAGCCCCGGCTCGCTGTTGAAGCTCGGCACCTCCGTCCTCTTCACGGCCAACGACGGCACCACGGGCCTGGAGCTTTGGCGCACGGACGGCACTCCGGCCGGCACCGTGCCGGTGAAGGACATCAATCCCGGTCCCGGTTCCGGCATTCAGATCCCACCGACTGGGGCCGCCCTGACGCTGCTGGGCAATGCCGTCTACTTCACGGCCGACGACGGCACCTCGGGCGGCGAGCTGTGGAAGAGCGACGGCACGGCGGCGGGAACCGTGCGGGTCAAGGACATCCGCCCTGGCTCTCGCTCCTCGGACGTCGACGCCGTCACCGTCGTGGGCAGCCGTCTCTTCTTCATCGCCGACGACGGCGTCCACGGCCGCGAGCTGTGGGTGAGCGACGGCACCGACGCCGGCACTCGCATGGTGCAGGACGCTGTGCCGGGTTCGGGATCGCCGGTCATCCAGCAGCTCACCGCGTTCGATCACCTCGTGCTCTACTCCGCCGACGACGGCGTTCATGGCCGTGAGCTGTGGCGCAGCAATGGCGGCCAGGCCGGCACCTTCCAGGTGCAGGACATCGCGCCCGGCGCCGGACCTTCGAGCCCCACGGGACTCACCGTCTCCGGCAGCGACGTCTTCTTCGCGGCCAACGACAACGTCGCGGGCTTCGAGCTGTGGAAAGTGCCACAGACGGCGCTGCTGACCACCTTCGCCGACGTGCCTCCCAATTACTGGTCGTGGCGCTTCATCGAGGCGCTGTCCTCCGCCGGCCTGACCAACGGCTGCGGCGGCGGCCTCTTCTGTCCAACGCAACCGATCACGCGGGCGGAGACGGCGGTCTTGTTGATTACCGCCGAGCACGGAGCCACCTATGTTCCCCCGCCGGCGACCGGCACGCGATTCACCGACGTCCCCGCCAGCTATCCGGCGGCGCCGTGGATCGAGCGTTTCGCCGCCGAGGGAATCACCGCCGGCTGCGGTGGCGGCCAGTATTGTCCGGAGAGCTCGCTCTCACGGGCGGAGATGGCGGTGCTGCTGCTGGGTGCGGAGCACGGCAACGCGTACCAGCCGCCGCCGGCGACCGGCACGCGATTCACCGATATTCCGGCCAACTACTGGGCGGCGCGCTGGATCGAGCAGTTGGCGGCCGAGGGGATTACCGGCGGTTGCGGCGGCGGCCAGTATTGCCCGACCGGGCTCGTCTCGCATGCCGAGATGGCGGTGTTCACGGCCGTGGCGTTCCGCGTGCCCTTGCCTTGAAGTGAGGATCGTACCTTGCCCAGGATTGAATTCCCGGGCAAGGTTCAATTCACCGCGAGCGGCTCTTCGCGCGGCGAAACGGTAGGAAGGGTTATCGCCGGATCGTCTTCTTCTTGCTGCTTGGCGGCCAGCAACCGCTCCAGCCGGTTGAGAGCGTCGTCCAGCCGGCGGACCGTGGCGTTGGCCGAGGTGGCCACCTTCACCCGGTCGCGGTCGAGCTGTACCTGCTCCCAAAGATTCCGCTTCTCTTCCAACACGACCCGCCGCAAGGTGACGCCGCGGCGGGCGAAGATCGGCGCCAACTCGTCGAAGCGGGCCAGCAGGTCGCGGCGCGTCGCCTGGTAGGCGTACTCACAAACCGCCTGGCGCTCGGCGAAGCCGAAGATGTTGGTGAAGAACATCAGGTAGTCGTCGCGTTGGGGCTCGATCAAAACCACGTCGGCGCCCTTGAAGCGAGTCTCATAGGCCGCCATGCCCACCTCCAGGCGAGAGTGGACAAGGGTGCGGAAGGTCTGCGACAGCACCGTCGGCAGCCCCCGATCGATCAAGTTCGAGTTTTTCATCATCTCGGCCTCGACCGCGTGGATGGTGTCGACAGGCACGATGGGATTGACGCATAGCACCAGCTCGGCCCCCGCCTCCAACGCCACGGAGGCGTGGAGTGTCTTGAGCAGCACGCCGTCGACGTAGTGGCGGCCGTCGATCTCCACCGCTGAGTACAGCCCGGGGAGCGCGCCGCTCGCCTGCACGGCCTGCGAGATGGGAACGTGATCCAGCCCCGGCTCGCCGAAGCAGGCGGCCTGGCCGGAGTCGAGGTCCGTCGCCACGACCACGAGTCTCTTGCCGAGCTTGCGGAAGTCGTCCGTACGATTCTTGATGTTGTAGATCTTTTCCAGATAGGCGCGAATTGGCCGATTGTCGAAAATCCCCACCGGCAGGGCGCGCGACAGCCGCATCAGCGATTCGAGCAGGCTGTGATCGCCCGGGCGGGAGATCCAGTCCCACAGCGCCTCGAACACCAGCCGCGGCACCTTGCCGCCGCTGCGCAAGTAGGCCTTCCAGTGAGGAGTGAAAAAGGTTTCGGGAATGAAGGGGTGCTCGCCGGGCTCATGCGAGACGATGGCGCGGCACATCTGCGCTGTCGTCAGATTGTTGGCAAGGTTGGCGCAGAGGAAGGCGCCGGCGCTCACCCCCACATAGATGTACATGTCATTGAAGTCGATACCTTCGAGCGCCTCGTCGAGGGCCCGGAGAGCGCCGATCTCGTAGATCGCGCCCTCCGGTGCGCCCGTGGCGAGCGCCAGTCCGATCCTGGGGGAGCGGACGTTGGTGTCAGTACCTTTGCCGCTGCGCTCCACCCGATCCTCCGATCAGACTGCTTTGGTTTTTGGCGCGGCCGGAGCCGTGCGGGGCTTCAGGTTCTCGACCTTCGAGCTCAGATCCTCGACCCGCTTGGTGAGGTTGTGGATCTCGTCGCGGCTGGGAACACCCAGGCGATGGAGAGCGGAGGTGAGCTTCTCGTCGAACTTCTCGCCCCAGTTCTCGAAAGCGGACTCGGCCTTGGCCTTGGCCTTGTCAACACCGCTGCGAACCTTCTCATTCACCTTGTCGACTTCGACCTTGCCCTTGGACTCCACGTCGCGGCCGCGGTCCACCAGCTTGCTGAAGAGCTTCGAGCCCTCTTCCTCGGCCGCCGCCAGGGCGCCGAGACCGGCCAGCCAGATGCGATGCACCGAATCCTTGAGATCGTCCTGCTTATTCTTTTCGTCGTCAGGCGTCTTTCCCTTACCCATGGCTTATCCCCTTTTTCGCGCGGCTCGCGGTTGCGGCCTGCACGGTCTTGGTAGTTTTCTTGTTGGTTTATCTGAAAGTTCCCGCACGGCGCCCTGCGGCCCGTAATCTGTCGAATCCAGAATCCACCTGCTGCAGAGCCTCACTCATGGACCTCGCCTTCCTTGCCGACCGTCACCGCTTGACGCTCCGCAGGCCGGCCGTTCTTGGGTTCGACGGCTGCCACCCCGAGGTCGTCCCGCTCGAGCTCGGAAAGCGAAGTCTCGAGCTGCTCGAGGCGGGCCCTGAGGCTCGACATCTCCTCGCGTGCCTTGCGCACCGGCCCCAGGCGGTCGATGAGCCGGTCGACGCCGTTCTGCATCTGCTCCATGCCGTTCGAAACCGCGCGCTCGCCGATGCGAACCAAGTCGTGCAGCAACTCGCTCGGCAGGAAAGAGGTGCCTTTGCGGCCTTCCTCGAGAATGATCTGGGTCAGGGTCTGGGAGGTGACGTCGTTGTTGCTCGCGTTATCCACCACCCGCACCTCCTGGCCTTGCCGGATCCAGGTGGAGATCTCGTCCAGCGAGACGTACCGGCTCTCTTCGGTGTCATACAGTTTGCGGCTTTCGTAACGCTTGATGAGCCGGATCATAGGCATCTCCTTACTGAGCGTCCCGGCAATCCTCGCCGCGACGAGACAGACATTACCGCAGTGCGGCATGCCGTGTCAAGAGATTTATGACGCGATGCGGCAAGGAGGAGGGCCTCATCACTCCGGCCCTCTTCTCCCAGCCTCTCCCCGGCCACCGGGAGAAGAGGGAGAAAGGCAAGACGCTTGAATCAGCCCTCACCCAGCCGCGCACGAACGCCGAACCCATGCACAAGTGCACGGCGACTTGTTAGCGACGGGTGGCTCACTCCCCTTTGCGAACGTCCCGGCCGGCCGCAATCCCACCAGCGCCAGCCGCGACGCTCTTACACTGGGCGATGGCGCCCGAGCCATGCACCTCAGCCCGGTAGGTCGTCTTCGAGCCCGAGGTTTCGAGCAGCTTGGCGACCTCGGCGGCGAGAGAAGAGTCGGCTTCGAGGATCTTCTGGAGTTGGATGCTCAAGCCCGTCCGGGAGCGGTCATCATCTGGAGACTTGGCGACATCATGAGCAGCCTCGTCGGCGGCGGGCTTCTCCTCCACCTTCGGACGGAGCTTCGTCCAGAGCGTCTTGAGGAGTTCCGGAGCGTCCTCTCCAAGCTTCTTTCCGGCCTCCTGGATCAGCCCCTTTCCGCCGCTCACCAGATAAGGCAGGGCGGGAGCCAGAAAGGCGGTCAGGGTGTCGGCGAGCAGTTTGAGGTCCATTTATACCGTCCTTGTCTCGCATTCGATGACCAGGAGCTAAGGGCTCGTCACAGAATAACTGTACCAGGCACTCGTCCCAGCCCCAAAACCCTTCCTTTATGCTGCCGTCCCCTTCGGGGCTGAGCTCGGGAGGGCTGGTACAGTGATTCTGTGCCGAGCCCTTAGCGTCTCGAGCACCTCGCGAGGTGCTCGTTCCAGAAGCGCCCGGCGCAGTCCGGCGGTCGCTCCATAGCGCGCGTGATTGGCCCAGCCCGCCCAGGTTGCACAGAGCCTTTCTCCCGGGAGCTCTCCATGGAGGAAGGCCGTCGAGACATTGCGCCACTGCCGTTCGAACTGGACTTTCTTGCGCCTCTTGAGCCGGCGATGATCCGGATAGACGACGAAACCCAGGAAGGGGATGCCCTCCCTCACAGGCCGCGGGTGGGCTCCTTGATGGCTCGTGATACGCAGCCGGTCCAGCCTGATTTTCAAGACTTCGCCGGCTCTCCACAATTCACCTTTCGCATCGCTAAAAAGAAGGAGGTCGTCAACGTACCGGACGTACCCGGGGCAGCGCAGCTCTCGCTGGATGAAGTGATCGAGAGAATCGAGATACACGTTCCCCCAAAACTGGCTCGTCAGGTTGCCGATGGGAAGCCCCCGAGGCCGGTTGATTGCGAAGAGGTCATCCCCAGGAAAATAGACCATGTCATAAGCTTCGCTGAGCACTCCCTCACCGCTCGACAGGATCTGATCGGCCAGCCAGAGAACCGAGGAGTCGCCGATTCTCTCGACGAGAATCCCCCGGAGCACGGCATGGTCGATGCTCGGGAAGAACTGCCGCAGGTCGAGTTGGAGAACGAAGCCGTAACGCCGCGCAAGCTCCTGGCACCGGTCGAGGGCACGGTGGGTCCCCTTCCCCTTCCGGTTGGCGTAGCTGTCGCTGCTGAAGCTGCGTTCAAAGAGTGGCTCGATGACGTTGACGAGCGCGTGATGAACGACGCGGTCCCGAAACGGGGCGGCGCTGATCAACCGCCGTTTGGGTTCATGGATGTAAAAGCTCTTATAGGTTCCGGGCCTGTAGGATCTGCCGGTCAGCTCCCGCCGCAACGACACCAGATGGTCCTCCAGGCGATGCTCGAAGGCCGCCACCGCAGGCTGCCTGCGCTTGCCGCGCGCAGCATTACGGAACGCGAGGAGGAGGTTCTCCCAGGAGAGAAGGGAGTCAAACAAGGGAGAAAAAGCGCCCCGCCTCAAGGCTTTTGCCCAGAGGGCAGGGCTTGTTGCTATGTGCCCGGCCCGGGTTGATCCGGGCGCGGCCAGGAGCGGGCTCCGCCATTCTTCACCTCGGCCCGGAAGGGCACGCCCCGCCGGGCAATTCCGGCGTCACGCACGGAAGAATGTGAGCAGCACGACCCGGAATCCAATGTTGTCGTTCCGGTTGTCCGGGTTGTTCCTGTTGCGCACGGCGCAGCGGACGTTCCTGGAGTTGTTGAAGTACGAGCCGCCGCGCAACACACGGAGCTGCTTCGAGCCTGCCCCCGCGAAACCGGCCCTCGCGAGCCGGGTATCGCCTCATGCCTCGGTCACCTTGCGCCAGCCGCCGAGCAGCCGGCCGATCTCGGCCACCATCTCCGCGACATGGCCGTACTGGCCGTCCGAAAGCCACCCCCACCGGCTCGCCAGCCGCAGGTAAAGACGGAGCCGGGCCAAGGCCTCGTCCGCCTCCAGCAGCCGCTGGCTCCTGAACCGGCCCTGGTGGAGATGGGCAGCCTCCAGCCGCTCGCGAAGATCGAAAGCAGCATCCAGTAGCCGCCGCGTGAAGCTCTGGCGGTGGGCCCTTGGGAAATGCTGCGACGCCGGCAACAGCCAGGTGAGCAGGTCGAAGGTCCGGGTAAAGATCGGCATCTCCTCGCGGATCATATGACGCAGTGAGGATACCAGTTCTCTGACGAAGTCACCAGAGGGGGCAAGCCCCCTCTGGACTCCCCCGCCCGAGATTCAGAGACCAGAGGATCAGAGGTCAGAGGAGAATGGGAGCAGCACGACCCGGAACCCAAGGCCGCCGCCCCGGCCGACCGGGTCGCGCCAGTCGCGCACGGCGCAGCGGACGAGCCCGGAGTTGTCGAAGCACGAGCCGCCGCGCAACACACGGAGCCCTTGCGCCGACGCTTCGATATCCTCGCGGCCGTCCTCTCTGTTGTATGGATACTTCTTCCACGCAGACCGCGTCCATTCCCATACGTTACCGCTCATCTCCTCGCATCGCGAGGGGCTTGCTCCTCTTGGGAAACAGCCGACGGCACTGATTCGACCAATGCCGGTCTCATCATAGTTCGCCTTCTCCGGATCTGGCTCGTTCCCCCAAGGGTAGATCTGGCCCTCCGTGCCGCGCGCAGCCTTCTCCCACTCCGCTTCCGAGGGCAGGGTCACCTCCCAGCCTGCCTCCAATCTCCCCTTCTGGCGCCATCTCTGGGTCAGCCACCGGCAGAAGGCCAGAGCTTCGTGCCAACTGACCCAGACCACAGGCTCGTTGTCCGCGCCCTTGAGGCTGTCCGAGTCCCCAGGCTCCTGGCCGCTCGCCTGCACGTACTCCCGGAACTGCGCCACGGTGACAGGGTAGCGCCCGATCTGGTATTCGTAGGGGAGGTCGCACGGATGGCGTGGCTTTTCGTCAGAACCAGCGTCGTAGCTCCCCATCAGGAAAGGCCCTGCCTGGACGTCGCGGAGCTCCATGCCGTCCACCATCATCACCTCCGGGCGGGGATCTCCCAATCGCGCCAGATTCCGGCCCGCTAAAGCCCTCTCGATGGCAGGGAGACGTTCCTCGCGCAGGAGCCGGATCAGCCAGTGCTTTAGACGCTCCAGCCTGGGCTGGTTCTGCCGGCTCACTTGCGACAAGTCGGCCGACTCCAGGACTACCTGAGCCGCGAGCTGGGCTCCCCAGACGTCATCGATCCCACTTTCCCCTTTTTCAGGTTCTTCGGGACAGAGGGCATCGACGAGCAGCCAGACGATCGCCCTGGCCCCTCGCGCCGCTTTGGCTCCGGCGAGCAGGACGACCTCCCGCCACCGGGTGGGGTCCGTCCGTCCCATCTCGGCGACCCGATCAGGGAAGGTTTCGCCCGTCAGGTAACAGGCCGCCAGATATTCTTGGAACGTCCGGTGCGGGAAGGAGTAGACGCCGACCCCTCGCGGCTCCAGCAGGCCGGCGCGGTCCCGCAGATGTTCTACCAGGAGGACCGGATTGCAGGCTCCGCGGCTACGGTTGACGTACATGAGGCGGGCGACGAGCGCCTCTTCTTTGATGTCGGCTGTACCCGTTGTATCCGGCTGAGCACCGTGAGCTTCGCAGGCCAGTTCCTCCAGCGCCGCGCGGACTTTCTCTTTTCCAACCTCTAGAAACTGGGCGAGGCTGGGCTGGCGTAACACGGGCTGCCCTTGGGAATCGAAGACCACGCGCTGCCGTTCCCATGTGTCCAGAAGGAGATCCACGGCTCCGGCATACAGCTCTTCCCGTCGATCGGGGAGGCTGCCGCCGCGCCAAGCGTGCAGACTCGCGGTCAAGGTGAGCAACAACGGGCGCTCCACCAAACCGCGCAGCCGAT
>DATIOS010000373.1:0-3063 GCA_035472915.1 Thermoanaerobaculia bacterium | reverse complement strand
GGCAGGGGAGAGCTCCGGGTCCCGGCAATCTCGGGGTGGTTCGGGCGCGCCGCTTCTCGCCGGCGGGCAAGCCTCTAGGCCCTGACTTCGACGTCAACACGTTCCCTATAGGCGACGGGTCGATGTTACCTTCCGACTCTACGACGGCGGCAGATCCCGGCGGTGGCTTCGCCGTGGCCTGGGTCTTCAATCAGACGCTCTACGTGCGGTTCTTCGACGCCGCTGCCAAGCCGTTGGGGCCCGCGGTCGCGGCCGGGACGGCGGAGCATGCCTTTTCCCCGGTATCCATGGCGTTCGATACAGCGGGGAATTTGCTGGTGCTTTGTCTCTTCCGGGATTTCTCGCACGCTCCCGAGATCGACGACCTCCAGATCCAGCTTCTCGATCCTCATGGCCTTGCCTTGGGGCCGCCGGAGAGCGTCGCCAGCGCGGCCAGTGCCCCCCATTCGCAGCCTTTTCAGGGCAGCGTGGTCTGGGCGGGGGACTCATGGCTCGTCACCTGGGCGGCCAATGATCCTCATAATTTGACCAGCGCCATCTTCGTGCGGCGGTTCGCGGCGCAATGAAATAGTCGCGGGAGGAGCACCATGAACAGAATGCGTTTCGCTCTCGTTCTCCTCCTCGGCTCTGCCTGGCTCGGCGTGGCCGGCCCTCGCGGGCTCGCGGCCCAGCTGGCGCCGCTGGGCCCGGAGGGTGAGATCCCTACGGATGTTTTTCCACGCAAACCCTTCCTGGCCGTCCAGCCGGGCGGTGACAGCATGGTCGGTTTCGATGATTTTTCGCCGTCGTACAGCTCGGTTTTTTATCGTTTCCTCGCCGCCGGCAGTATGCCCTCGTGGGAAGATGGGTGGTTTTCGATCGAGAGCCCGGACTCCTCTCCGGAGACGGTCGCCGTGACGGCGACACCCAGGGGTTTCGACCTCCTCTGGCGTATCACGGACTCGGACTACAAAACGACGGCCTTCTATCGGGGCCACTTCGATCTGAAGGGCGAGCCCGACGGTGAGCCGGTTCGAGTGGGCAGGGCCGGCACGGATTGGGTCTGGCAGGTCCGTGGCAACGGCTTCGTGGCCGGCTGGGCGCTGCCCAAGGCGCATGGCATCGCGGCCCGGCGCCTCACGTCCACCGGTCAGACGACAGGCCCGGAGCTGCGCCTGAACAGCCGGCCTGTCGACTCGCCGAACCCGGTCGTCCTGGCCGTCGCCGATGGCGGTTTCCTGGCCGTCTGGCTTGGCACCGCGCGGGCTCCCGGCGCGCCCCAGGTGCTGCGGGCCCGCCGGTTCTCGCCGGCGGGCAAGCCGCTGGGGCCCGACTTCGACGTCAACACGGTTCCTCTGGATGGGTCGCTCGACCTGCAGGACCCCTCCGCCTTTCTGGTGTCCGCTGCTCCTGGCGGGGGCTTCGCCGTCGCCTGGTGGCGCGGTGGGAAGAATTGCCTGCGCTTCTTCGACGCCGCGGGCAAGGCGCTGGGACCTGAAGCTCCGGCCGCGATCGACGACGGCGCATTCCTGGCGTCCATGGCGTTCGATGACGTGGGAAATCTGCTGCTGCTCTGGGTCCTGGACCAGGGCCGGGACGACCACGAGACCGATCTCAAGATCCGGCTCCTCGATCCGCATGGCACACCCCTGGGACCGCCGGAATCCGTGATCAGCGAGGCGAGCGACATCTTTCGGGCTCCCTGGGACGGCAGCGTGGCCTGGGCGGGAGACTCGTGGATCGTCGCCTGGGTGGCCGCCGGCTTGCCCGCGGGCGACTTCGACGGCATCTTCGTGCGGCGGTTCGCGGGCCCTCAGCAATGAACGATCATCACCCCGAAGCCGACCGCCAATTCCTGCGGCACACCCTGGCCACGCTGGCTTATCGCGGCGGCAAGGCGCTGCGCGACGCCCCCGCGAGCTTCGCCGCGTTCAAGCCGGGCGAAACGAGCCGTACGCCGCTGGAGATCCTGGCCCACATGGGCGACTTGTTCGATTGGGCGTGCGCGCTGGTCGGAGGCCAGCACACGTGGAGCAACAAGCCGCCGGGATCCTGGGACGAAGAGGTGGAGCGCTTCTTTGCGGGTCTGCAACGGTTCGACGCCGCCCTGGCCTCGGACGCCGTGCTCGGCTTCTCGGCCGAAAAGCTGTTTCAGGGGCCGGTTGCCGACGCCCTCACCCACGTCGGGCAGATCGCCATGCTGCGCCGCATGGCCGGCGCGCCGGTCAAGGGCGAGAACTACTTCAAGGCGGAGATTCAGGCCGGGCGGGCGGGAGCGGAGCAAGTGCCGGCCCGGTTCGAGTTCGACTAGGGCGCGGCGGCCATGGCGGTGAGGATGGCGTGCGCCACCTCGTTCTTCGCGATGTCCGAGTGGTTCTTGATGAAGGCGTCCGCGTTCAAGTTGTACAGTTTGCCGCTCGCAAAGTGATAGGTGCCGCCGGCGGGCAGTAGCTTACCGTCGACGGCCTCCGGCGTCTTTTGGGCGCCGTTGGCGCCGAGGCCGCCGAAGCGGTTGTTCTTGTCGCCGAACGCCGCGGCGACCTGGCCGGCGATTTGGGAGGCCAGCGGATACGCCGTTCCCACGGCCTTGTCGTTGAGCGTGCAGGTGATGACGACCGGTCCCGCGACCCGGGACTCGCTCACCACCTTGCGGAAGAAGCCGTCCTTGCCAGGGTCGTAATTCTGCGCGAATCCGTAGTGCGAGAAGGCAGCCTGCAGAAGGCTCAGCGTCGTCAGTTTCACCGGCTGCGGCAATCCGTCAGGTCCCAGGGCCGCGGCGGAGACCAGCCGGCCGCCGAAGCTGTGGCCGATCAGATGAAGCCGGAGATTCGGGCGCCGCGCGCGGATCTTTTGCAGGACGGAATTCAAGCCACTTCGCCCCACCGTGCCGGCGCGCTCCTTCATCTGGTAATAGGTGATGAGGTTGAGGAGCTTGAAGGCCGCTCCCTTGATGCCGCTCAGCAGGCCGAAGCTGGCGGCGCTGCCCGCCGCACCGCCCGCCGAGGAGAAGCCCGCCGCGCCACCGCCAGAGTGGGCGGCAGAGGCCGCGGGGAGAACGGGCACGCTCAGGCGCTGCAGCAGATC
>DATIOS010000372.1:0-10186 GCA_035472915.1 Thermoanaerobaculia bacterium | reverse complement strand
CCCGGTGCGGGCAGCCCAGGTCCTGCCAGGCTTTGGCCGCGCCGTCCCACGCACCGGGATCGCCGGGCCCGGCCACCCGGGTCCGCTCGGCGTCCCAGGTGGCGCGCTCGGCCGCGATGGTGCCACCAGCAGCCCACGCCGGCCGCTCTCCACCTCGATGGGCACGCCCAACTGGTAGCGGGCACCAGGAAGGAGGTGAGCGGGCGCCTCGCCGGCCTCGGCCAGGAAGGCATGCAGCTCGGGATCGTCGGCCGTCAGCCAGTCCGCGGCCTCGCCGCCGAAGATGCGGTCGAGACGATAGCGCCCATCCTCCAGGAGGTAGAGGGCGCCTCGGCGGGCATCGAGGAGCGACACGGCGCGGAGCAGGATCTCCTCCGACAGCCGGTCCAGGTCCAAGGTTGAGGCCACGGCCAGGCCCACGTCGTACAGGGCCTCCAGCTCCACCACGCGGTAGTTGACCTGGAACTGCTGCTCCTTGAGCTCCTGCTTCAGCCGGCAGTTCCGGAGCGACGAGGCAAGGAGCAGGGTGAGGGGATCGCTCGCGGCGCGGTCCGTGCTCGCGGGGAGCGCGCCGGGAAAGGAGTAGAGCAGCCGGCCGCCGGGGAAGCTCAGACTGGCGAGGCCGTCCGAAGCTCCCGCCTCCACGACCTGGGGAAGACCGTCGCCTGCCGCCGCCTCCCTCTCCAGCGCTCCCGCGTGCTCGAGGTAGAGGCCGGCGGCCGTGGCGCCATGCTCCCGCCGCCAGAGATCGAGGAGCCGCTCCAGAAGCTGGCGCTCGCCCGCCTCGTCGCGGGAGAGGACCAGAAGCTCGTCCCAGGCCGGCGGAACCGGGCCGGCCGGTGCGGTGCCCTCCATGAATGTCTCCTACTTGGGGAGTCTGGTCAGGCCCGGATCTGAGCCACGGCCGACGCCTCGTCGCTGTAGATCGGAGCGTACTGCGCGAGGCCCATGATATGGAAGGTCTTCTCGATGGTCGGAGTGAGGCAGCAGAAGCCGAGCTTGCCGTCGATCTCCAGCATCTTCTCGATGATTTCGATGAGAATGGAGATGCCAATCGAGTTGACGATCTTGGTACCGGCAAGGTTGAGGAGGAGGATCTTGTAGCCCTCGTCGAGCAGCTTGTAGGCCACCTTGGCGATCTCCTCGCCCCCTTGGTTGTTGATATAACCCTCCGTGTAAATCACCGCCAGCCCCTCGCGGCGATCCACGGTCACGCTGAGCGTCTCGGTCATCGGCTCGCCCCCGCTTTCATCGCATCTTACTCATCACGACAGTCGTTCCGTCAGCGCCGGAGTGGATCTCCACCTCGTCCATGAGCCCGCGGATGATCTTGAGACCCCAGCCGCGCTTGCGCACCGCCTTGATCTTACCCTCCATCGTGGGCTCCTCCTGCACTTCCGGGGAAAAGCCGATGCCATGGTCCTTGACCATGATACGCAGCTTCACCGGTTCCGGGTCCCCCAGCACCTGGAAAGTCACGAAGACCTCCTGGTCGGAGGAGTGGCTGTGCTCCAAGGCGTTGATACACGCCTCGACCACCGCCATCCGGACCTCGTCAATTCTATCCGGACTCATCCGGATCGACTTGGCGATCGCCGTCGCAGTTTGGCTCGCCTCGATCTCCATCTCTGGGACCATGGGGAGCGCCAGCTCGACCTCCCTCAAGACGCCTTCACTCATGTCCGTGTCCGTGCGCGTGGGCCGCCCAGGCCGGAGGTCAGAAGGAGAGAAAGAGTTGCAGAGCGTAGATCACGATGGGGTGGACCAAGTCGTGTGACAGCAACCAGCCGAAGCTGGCCAGCGATCCCACAGACAACAGCACCTTGACGGGTACATCAGGAACGACGACGTGCTTCCGAACGGAGTCTAGCATGGCATTCCTCCTCATCCGCCACTCCCCTATCGCAAGCCCGTTGCCAACTTGCCTTACAAGCGTTACATTTCCCATAAGTCATTTATTTTGAAGCGCTTGCCGAACGCTTCCCCGGTTCTGTCCCAAAACGTCCCACCGCCCTGTGCGACATTTTGCCCCACCAATCCACCAGTTCGCCGTAAGCGGTGGGTCGGAAGCCCTATTTTGCCGCGTTTGCGGGGTAATTGGGGCGAAATGTCGCGGACGGGTAAATTTGTCGCATAACATCCATGCATCCTTCCCGGTTGATGCGATCCCCCGCCCAAGACCCTCACCCCTGCCCCTCTCCCGACCACTCCAAACCCCCACCCCGGGAGAGGGGTAACCCCTGGGGCGTTCTGGGCTGTTCTCCCTCTTCTCCCGGTGAGGGGGCGGAGGGGGTCGGGAGAAGAGGGCCGGGGTGATGAGGGTCTTGGGCGGGGGAAACTCTGAGACACTTTATGAGTGTGTAGCGGATATATAGGCCTCAAAATCCCTTGCGCTGCAAGGTCTTGCGGTCCAAGCCCAGGATCCGCGCCGCCTCGGTCTTGTTGCCGCCGGCGAGCTTCAGCACCCGGGCGATGTGCCGCTTCTCCAGGGTTTCCAGATCCAGCGGCTCCGGCGACGACTGCGGCGCCGCGGTGCTCCCCATCAGAGAGCGCACGAGATCGGCGTCGATGTCGCCGTCCGCCAGCGAGACGGCGCCCTCGATGAGGTTCTGGAGCTCGCGGACGTTGCCGGGGAAGTCGTGATTCAGCAGCAGGGCCAGCGCCTCGGAGCGCAAAGCCGGCATGGGGATTCCCTCGCGGCGGCAGAACTCCTCCAGGAAGGCGCGAACGAGATGGGGGATGTCCTGCTTGCGGTCTCGCAACGGCGGCAGATCGACCTCGACACCCTTCAGCCGGTAGTAGAGATCCTCTCGGAACCGGCCCTCCTGGATGAGCTTCTCCAGATCCTGATGAGTGGCCGCGACAAGGCGCACGTCGACGGGAATGGTCCGCCGGCCGCCCACCCGCGTCACCTCGCGCTCCTGGAGGACACGCAGCAACCGCACCTGCAGGCTGGTCTGCATGTCGCCGATCTCATCCAGGAACAGGGTGCCGTCGTTGGCCAGCTCGAACTTGCCCGGCCGCGCCTGGACGCCCGTCGCCACTCCGCCCTCAATTCCGAACAGCTCGCTTTCGAGCAAAGACTCCGGCAGCGCCGCGCAGTTGACGGCGATGAGCGCTCCTTCTCTTCCTGACAGATGATGAAGGAGCTTCGCCACCAGCTCCTTGCCCGTGCCACTCTCGCCGCGCACCAGGACGTTGACGCCGCGCGGCGCCACCCGCTCGACGACCTCCAGCACCCGCCGCATGCCGGGCGCGTGGGCGACGATCCGGCGCCCCCCGACTTCCTCGGCAAACCGTCCTTTGAGGGCCTTGTTCTCTTCTTCGAGGCGCTCGCGCTGGGTCTCCAAGCGCTCCACCTGGCGGGCGGCGTCCAGCGCGGCGCCGGCCAGGGCCGTCACCGAGTCGAGGAATCGCCGGTCATCCGCGGTGAAGGACGGGTCCGAGTCGCCCCGCACTTCCTTGTCCAGCACCGCCACGTAACCGAGGAACACCCCGCGGTACGCCAGCGGCGCGACCACGAGCTGATCGTAGGAGCGGCCGGCAAGAACGCCGTGCGAGCGGGCCAGGATATGGCCCTCCGTCAGCAGCTCCCGCCAGATGGGCGCCGCCAGCAGCGCGTCCCCGGTGGGCAGATCGTCCACCCAGCCCACCGTCGCCACGCCCCGCGCTCCACCATAGGCGTCCCGGGTCACCGCCACCGCCGCCGCCGGGTCGAGCACGGCGCACACCCGCTGCAACAGCTCGTCGACCAGTTCCTGCTCCGGCCGCTGCGCATGCAGCGCGATGGCCAGGTCGTAGAGCGTCTCGAGCTGGAGGATGCGCCGCTTCTCGGCGAGGAGTGCGTCGTGGCGCGCCATGGCAACCCATTGTACGACTGGGGCGGTGGAGTGTTTCTACCGGCGCCCGCCCACCCGCTTCTTCGCCGCCTTCGGCGCCATCTTCAACTTCGCCGCCGGTCTGGGCTTGACCACCGGCAGCACGCCCTTCAGATACTGCCCCGTGAAGCTCTCCCGTGTCGCCGCCACGTCCTCCGGCGTCCCCACGGCGATGAGCTGGCCGCCCGCCGCTCCTCCGGCGGGTCCGAGATCGATGACCCAGTCCGCCGTCTTGATGACGTCCAGGTTGTGCTCGATCACCACCACCGTGTTGCCCAGCTCCACGAGGCGTTGCAGCAGCTTGAGAAGCTTCCCGACGTCGTCGAAGTGCAGGCCCGTCGTAGGCTCGTCCAGGAGATACATCGTCCGTCCGGTCGAGCGCTTGCAAAGCTCGCGGGCGAGCTTCACCCGCTGCGCTTCGCCGCCGGAGAGCGTCGTCGCCGGCTGGCCCAGGCGGATGTAGCCCAGTCCCACCTCGCACAAAGTCTCCAGGATGCGCGCGATCGACGGCAGGTTCTTGAACAGCTCGTAGCCCTGCTCCACCGGCAGCTCCAGGATCTCGGCGATGTTCAATCCCTTGTACTTCACCATCAACGTCTCGCGGTCGTAGCGCTTGCCGCCACAGATCTCGCAGGTCACGTAGATGTCCGGCAGGAAGTGCATCTCGATCTTGATCTGCCCGTCGCCCTTGCAGGCTTCGCAGCGACCGCCCGGCACGTTGAAGCTGAACCGCCCGGGCCCATAGCCGCGCATCCGCGCTTCCGGCGTCATCGCCATGAGATTGCGGATGGGATTGAAGACGTTCGTGTAGGTCGCCGGGTTGGACCGCGGCGTGCGGCCGATGGGACTCTGATCGATGGCGATCACCTTGTCGAGCTGCTCCAGACCCACGATGCGCTCGTGCTCGCCGGGCTTGTCCGACGCGCGATAGAAATGCCGGGCCAGCGACTTGTAGAGGATCTCGTTGATCAGGGTGCTCTTGCCGGACCCCGAGACGCCCGTCACCACCGTCAGGCAGCCGATGGGGATCTCCACGTCCAAGCCCTTGAGGTTGTTCTCCCGCGCCCCCTCGATGATGAGCTCGCCCCGGCCCTCCCGCCGCTCGCCCGGCACCGGCACCGCCAGCTTGCCGGTGAGGTACTGACCGGTCAGCGAGTTGGGGGCCCTCTCGATCTGCTTCGGCGTGCCCTGCGCCACCAGCTCGCCGCCGTGCACCCCGGCGCCAGGACCCAGGTCGATCACCCAGTCCGCCGCGCGGATCGTCTCCTCGTCGTGCTCCACCACCAGCACGGAGTTGCCGAGGTCGCGCATCCCCTGGAGCGTGGCGAGAAGCCGGGCGTTGTCCCGCTGGTGGAGACCGATCGACGGCTCGTCCAGAACATAGAGCACGCCCATCAGCTTGCTGCCGATCTGCGTGGCGAGGCGGATGCGCTGGCTCTCGCCGCCCGACAGGGTTCCCGACGAGCGGTCGAGGGTCAGATAGCCCACCCCCACGTCGTCGAGGAACGATAGCCGGTCCGAGATCTCCTGCACCACCTTGTCGGCGATGGCCCGCTCCCGCGTGTCGAGCTCGACGCCGCCCATCCACACCCGCAGATCCTCCACCGATTGGCGCGACAGCTCGTCGATCGACCGCCCCTTGAGCTTCACCGCCAGCGCCTCGGGCCGCAGGCGCCGGCCCTGGCAGGTGGGGCAGGAATGAACCGACATGTACTTCTCGATCTCGGCGCGGATGGCGACCGAGTCCGTCTCCTTGTAGCGCCGGTCGAGCATGGTGATGACGCCCTCGAACTTGCCCGTCCAGGAGTAGCTCGACTTCTTTCCCGAGAGGTTGAAGCTCAGCTCCTGATCGCCACTGCCCTGGAGGATGACCCGCCGCGCCTCGGCCGGCAGCTTCTTCCACGGCGTCGACAGCGAGAACCCCATGGCCTTGGACAACGTGTCCACCATCTTCAGCCGCCACGACTTCGAACCCTCGGGCCAGGGCGCCACGGCGCCGGCGAGGATCGAGCGCTCCGGGTCCGGCACCACCTTCTCGGGATCGACGCCCATCAGCGTGCCCAGTCCCGAGCACGTCGGGCAGGCGCCGTAGGGGCTGTTGAAGGAGAACAGCCGCGGCGTGATCTCCGTCAGGCTGGTGCCGCACTCCACACACGAGTAGCTCTGCGACAGGGTCTCCTCGGCCGCGCCCTCGGGAGCCAGAACGACCAGTCCGCCCGCCACCTTCAACGCCGTCTCGATCGAGTCCGACAGCCGCTTTTCGATGCCGGGCTTGACGACGATGCGGTCGATGACGATGTCGATCGAGTGCTTCTTCTGCTTGTCGAGACTCGGCGGCTCCCCCGCCAGCTCGACCATCTCGCCGTCGATGCGGGCGCGCAGGAAGCCTTCGCGGGCCATCTGGCCGAGTTGCTTCTTGTACTCGCCTTTTTTCCCGCGAACGTAGGGAGCGTAGAGCACGAGCCGGCTCCCCTGAGGCATCTCCAGCACGCGGTCCACCATCTGCTGCACCGTCTGGGGACGGATCGTCTGGCCGCAGTTGGGGCAGTGGGGCACGCCGATCGAGGCGTACAGCAGCCGCATGTAGTCGTGGATCTCGGTAACCGTGCCCACGGTCGAGCGCGGATTCTTCGAGACTGATTTCTGCTCGATGGAGATGGCGGGCGAGAGGCCGTCGATCGAGTCCACGTCCGGCTTCTCCATCTGCTGGAGGAACTGCCGTGCGTAGGACGACAGCGACTCGACGTAGCGCCGCTGTCCCTCGGCGAACAGCGTGTCGAAAGCCAGCGACGACTTGCCTGACCCTGAAACCCCGGTGATCACCACCAGCCGGTTGCGGGGAATCTCGAGGCTGATGTTCTTTAGATTGTGCTCGCGCGCACCGCGCACGGAGATCGTATCCATGGGACCGGCCATCCTAACAGACAGGGAGAAGGGGACCGGAGATGATCCCGGGACCACGCAACACGGACGCCCCTGGAGGGAATTCCCTGGGTTCACCCTGCTCTGGCCGAGAGAAGAACCAGAGAGTGGTATCCTCTGCCCATGCGCCTGACGGTCGAGCTGGAACGAGAAGTCGATGGCCGCTGGATCGCGGACGTCGCCGATCTGCCCGGGGTTCTGGTCTACGGCCAAACACGGGAAGCCGCCCTCTCCGCTGCGCAGGCCTTGGCCCTTCGCGTGCTCGCCGATCGGTTGGAGCACGGCGAAGCTCTCCCGGAACCGCTGGAAGTCGCCTTCGTGATCGCTGCTTGAGCCGCTGGCCGGCATGCAAAGCGAGCCGGGTCTTCGCGGCTCTCCTCCGCATCGGCTGGACGGTTAAAAGGATGGCTGGCTCGCATCGAACCCTGGAGCGGCCGGGATGGCCAAACTACACGTGGGCTTTTCACGACGGAGAGGAAATTGGGCCCGTCATGTTGGCGCGGATCGCGAGAGCGACGGGTCTGACTTCGAGCGATCTCTGATCAGGAGAAATCATCCATGGAGGAGCACGTCATGCTCCCGCGAGACCGAGAGCCCATGGCTGAGCCGCAACCAGTGACCTACGGGCGACGGCCACGGGACCTGCCGGAGCTTCTGGCGTCTATCCCACCTCGCGCCAACCTCTCGCCTGAGGATATGGCCAGCTTTGAGGCCGATCTCGAAGCAGCCCGAACCGAGCTCGGCCGCCTTCCGATCCAGACTCCATGGGAGTCCTGATCGACTCGACTGTCCTCATCGCGCACGAGCGAGGACGACTCGACCTTTCCGAAAACTAGCACGGCACGAGGATGAGGAGTTCTTTATTTCCGTAATCACCGCCAGCGAGATGCTGCACGATGTCCATCGGGCTCGGGACTCCCAGATTCGGACGCGAAGATCAGCTCTGGCGAGGCAGTCCTGGAGCGGTTCCCTATCCTCCAAGCCGATCTATCCACCGTCCGGATCCACTCCCGCGTTTGGGCTGAGCTGGCCCCGGCGGGGCTCATCATTGGTCCTCGGTCCTCACGATCTCTGGATCGCCGCGACTGCCATCGCCCATGGCCTGACTTTGGTGACCGCTAATCTTCGAGAATTCAGAAGGGTCGCCGGGCTCACCGTCGAGGAATGGTAGACGCCACCCGGCAACAAGTGGGATCTCCGGAGATCTTGTCCCTCCATTGCAGCCCGGGTAGAAAATTTCCCGGGACTTGCAATTTCTCGACGCTTCGCGCCGCCCCGCCGTCGCGATGACCTGGAGACGAAGACCTGGCACTGATTGGCTGTAACAATGTTCCAGCGCCAAATACATTGTTGGGAGCCAAAAAACAATGTTGGGAGCCCAAACACATTGTTCGGGAACCAAAGCACATAGTTCCAGCGCTCCCAATATTGTTTTGGCGCCCAACACATTGTTCCGGCGCCAAACACATTGTTCGGGACGCCAACTCATTGTTGGAATCGCTATCTCATTGTCTGGGGCGCTGCCACGACGATTGGGGAGCTGCGGCAATGTGTTTGGCCCAGAATCAATGT
The DNA here is from genome assembly GCA_035472915.1 of Thermoanaerobaculia bacterium. Taxonomy (GTDB): domain Bacteria; phylum Acidobacteriota; class Thermoanaerobaculia; order Multivoradales; family UBA5704; genus DATARR01. The sequence continues at coordinate 1,814 of DATIOS010000372.1, read as the reverse complement.
TGGAGAAGCTGAAGTATCGTTTCTGGAGCTACTGCAATGTCTTTTGGCACTACCACAATGAGATACGGTCTCCGCGACAGATGCAGCCGCTCCTGCAATGAGGCGGGACGTCCTTCAATGCGTCTCGAGGAGCAATCCCCGCCACCCTCTTCTCCCGGTGTGGGGGGTTGGGAGGGGGCGGGAGAAGAGGGCCGGGGTGATGAGGGTCTTCCGGCTCGGATAGCAGTCTGACAAAGCAGTATCAGGGACGGTGTTCAAGCCTCCGCCGCCGGAGCGTCGGGCTCCACGACAGCGGCCGCCGGCACGCCGGGCTTCACCCCTGCCAGCAAAGCCTCGATGCCGCTGGGATCGATCTTCAGAAGCTTCAACAGTCCTTTCACGTCGATGCCGAGGGCTTCGAGCTGGGCGAGAACCTGGAACACGGCTTGCGGCACTATGCTGGAGACTTTGCCCAGCCCTTGGCCGTTGCCGCCCACGTCGACGATCGAGATCTTGTCGATCTGTGCGATCGCCGCCGCCGCCGGGCCGAAGATCGCCTGCAGTAGCTTGGCGCCTGCGTCGCCGCCGTGGTCGAGGAGGCCCGGCAGCTTGTCGAGCACGAGAATGAAGCGGGCATCGCTCGACATCTGGGCCAGCGCCTCGGCGAGCTTCTGGGTGCCTTCGGCCTCGGCGAGGAGCGCTTGCTTCTTGGCTGCGGCGTTGCCTTCGGCTTCGGCGAGCAGCACGGACTTCCGGCGATTCGCTTCACCCTCGCCTTCGAGAGTCGCGGCATCACGCTTGGCCTGAGCAGTTCGCTTCAGGTACTCCGCCTCGGCGTCCGCGTCGAGGATGCGCTTCTGCTTCGCCGCCTCGGCGTCGATGATGGCTCGCTGCCGCTCCGCGGTGGCATTGGCCACGACCGTGGCCTCGAGCTCCTTGGTGCGCCGGAGCCCTTCCTTCTCCTGGACGACGACCTGGGCTTCGCGTTCCGCCGCGTCGCGCGCCGCCTGTGCCACCCTGAGCCTCTGCTCCTGCGCGGCCTTGGCGATCTCGCCGGCCATGTTGGCCTCGGCTTGCACGGTCGCCGTCTCCTTGAGGAACGCGGCCTTCTTGATGTCGCGATCCTTTTCAGCCTCGGCGACCTTCGCCGCGTTGCCCGCGGCGACGAGAGCCGACTCTCGTTGGGCGTCTGAAACGGCGATGCTCTGCCGCCGGTTCGCGTCTGCGACTTTGATCTCGGCCTCCGCCTTGGCGTCCGCCACGGCCTGTTTGCCGAGCGCGTCGATATAGCCCTCTTCGTCGTTGACATCCTGGATCACCAGGTTGATCACGTCGAACCCGACCCGCTTGAGCTCGGTCGAGCTCTCCTCGATGACACGCATGTTGAACTTGTCGCGCTCGCGCAGGATCTCGCCGATGTCCATCTTGCCGATGATCGACCGCAGATGCCCCTTGAGGATGTTGCCGACGAAGAGGACGATCTGGGCGGCGTCTTTACCGAGGAACGACTGGGCGGCGCGGCCTAGGTCTTCCGGCGCGGGAGAGAGCTGGACCGAAGCCACCCCCCGAACGGTCAGCCGGACGTTGTCCTTGTTGGGGATGCCGGTCTCGTCGATCTCGATCTGAAACGCCGACGTCGACATCTCCATGTAGTCCTCGACCAGCGGCATCTGAACGCGACCCCCGCCGGTGATGACCAGATAACCCTGAACCTGCCCGGTCGCCGGATCCTTGTATTTGCGTCCGTAGAAAACGCCGACTCGGTTGGGCGACGTAGGTTTGGCCCGGTCCGCCGCTACCTACACCACGATGAAGTCGCTGGCGGCGAGCGCGGT
>DATIOS010000371.1:0-3686 GCA_035472915.1 Thermoanaerobaculia bacterium | reverse complement strand
GGCGGCACCAGGAGGGGACCCGGCTGCCAGTACGCTCCAAGGTCCTCGGCCGTGTACACCGCGAAGACGCCCTCCCGCTGCCGCGCCAGGGAGACGTCGATGCCGCGGATGTGGGCGTGGGCGTAGGGGCTGCGCAGGAAGGCCACGTGCGCCATGCCCGGCAGCTCGAGGTCGTCCACGAACAACGCCCGCCCGGTGAGGAGGTGGGGATCCACGTTGCGCTTGGTGCGTTGGCCGATGGGCTGGGTCGCTTGGATCACTTCTCCTCCACGAAGGCCACGATGCGCGCGAAGGCTGCCTCGCCGCCGCGGAAGCGGAAGGGGAAGCAGCCGAGCCAGACGCGCTGATTGAGCACCTCGTCGATCTGCCCGCCGACGTTCTCGGCGTGAAAGACGCCGTGCGGGAAGAGCTTGACGTGCATGCACTGGTAATCGGCGGGCCAGGGGAAGGCTTCGTCGAGCGGCATGCCGATCACCGCCTCGACCTCGGGGATCAGGTCCGGCCGCGCCTTGCGCACGTTGGTGTTGAACGGATGGTCGGCGGCGATGCAGTCAACGGCCAGCCAGCGGATTCCGCGATCGAGCACCCATTCGACGAACCGGCTCTGCGGCCCGGGATGCTTGAGGAAACAGCGCGGCAGGTCCGCCTTCTCCTGCTGGCGGACCTTGTACCAGTCCTCGTTGTAGAAGTGGTGATAGCCGGTGTGGATGACGAGGATGTCGCCGCGCTCGATCTTGATGCCGTGCTTCGCCTCCCACTGCTCGAAGTGCTCCGGGCCGTAGATCTGATAGTCGCCCACTCCGAACTGCTGGAGGTCGACGATGCAGGCCGGCCCCACCAGCTTGTCGAGCGGGATGCCGGAGATGTCCGGCCCCGGATCGTAGAAGTGGATGGGCGAGTCGAGGTGGGTGGCGATGTGGTTGGTGGTCGAGAGGAACTGCGCGTTGACCCCCTCGAAGGCGAGGCGCTTGACCCACTTGACGGTCGGACCCTCGTAAAACGCGAACGAGGGGGAATCGGCGCTGAAGTTCTGCGACAGGTCGAGGACCTTCACCTTGCTCATGTCATAGGGGACGTACACGGTCTCCTCCTTTAGATTGGATACTAGATGGAATACTGCTCCGCGAAGGCCACCAGCGCCGCCTCGAAGATCTCCATCGGCGGGCGTACCAATCCGGCGCCCACCTGGCCAACGCCGGCCAGGCGGTGGGCAATGCCGGTGTTGACCCGCGGGGTGATCCCCAGCTCCACCACCTTGCGCAGATCGATTCCCACGGGGCTGCCGCGGAAGCCGAGGGCTGGGATGGTGAACTGGCCGTGCTCGGCGGCGGTGATCTCGTACATCTCCAGGGTCGCGTTGAGAGCGTCCTGGGGGGTGCCGCCGATGAAGGTGACGATGGCAGGCGCCGCCGCCATGGCGAAGGCGCCGATGCCGGCCGTCTCGGTGATGGTGCTGTCGCCGATGTCCGGGTTGGCGTCCGCGGGCGAAAAGCCAGGGAAGTAGAGGCCGTCAGGCACCTGGGCGGGAGCGGTGAACCAGCGATCGCCCAGGCCGCTGACGCGGATGCCGAAGTCCGTGCCGTTGCGCGCCATGGCGCTGACGATCGTGCTCCCCTCGACGCCATGCGCCGCGTCGGCCATGGCCTTGCAGGCGGCCATCACGGGATTGAGTACGGACAGCGGATTGTCGCCCAGGAACTTCAGGACCTCGGACTGGTCGGTCGCGGCGGCCTTGGATTGAGCGATGTACGGCGCCAGGAGCTTCAAGAAGAGGAGCGAACCTGCCTTGTTGCGATTGTGCCCCTCGTCGCCCATGTGCAGCGCTTCGGCGACGAGGGCGCGCAGATCGATGCCGCCGGAGAGCGCTAGCGCCTCGCCGAGCACGGAGGCGAGGGCGTCGTTCATCCAACGCAGCTTTGCCAGCACCTCGTCGCTGAAGGCGCCATAGCGCAGGACCTTGCCGTAGCCCTCGTTGAGGTTCGAGAAGGTGCGGTGGCCATGGACCTGGTCCTCGACGACGTAAACCCTCATGGATGAGGAAATGACGCCCGCCATGGGGCCGACCGCGGCGTGGTGATGACAGGGCTCGAGACGAATCTCGCCGCGCTCGACAAGGGCGATCGCCTCGGCTTCGGTGCGGGCGCGTCCCTCGAAAAGCAGGGCGCCGATCACGGCGCCGCGTAGCGGGCCGGAGGCGCGCTCCCAGGCGATGGGCGGTCCGGCGTGGAGTAGGAGATCCTCGTGCAGGCCGGGGATGACGTCTCCCGCCCTGGCGATGCCGGTGAGCATCGGCCGCGCGGACGTCATGCGCTCGACGGCGGTGCGGTTGGCCTTTTCGATGTCCATCGCGTGATCAGCGGCTTTTCATTCGGGCCAGAATGCCGGCGAGCTTCTCATTGCCTCCGGCGGGAGGCTTCCACTCGACCTGAACGGCATTGGCTCCCTGAGCGCGGAGGCTATCGTAGAACGACTCCAGGCCGACGTTGATGGCGGCTAGGGGGTATTGGAGAGCATGGAGAGGGACCGGCGACGAGGTTGACAGGGCGGGTCGAGCCCCCGCCCCACCGTCCAGACCCGCCCCTACGCTAAGCCAGATGGCTTCGACGGCTTCCGAGACGGTGCGAACGACGAGGGCTTCGGCGCGGGTCAGGGTGGCGATTTGCTCGGCGAGGTTCTGGGGATCTTCGTCGGTTCCCACGACGATGGCGATGATTTCGAGGGTGCCGGAGCGATCGAGGAGGGCCCTTTCGATGACCGGGGCGAGCTCGCCTGCGGGATCGGCGTGGGCGCCGTCGCCCAGCACCACGTCGAGGAGAATGATGCCCACCTCCGGATCGGCCGCCTCCTGACGCAGACGACGCAGGCGGAGATCCTGATCGATCATCGGGTGGAGGCGCCCGACGGTGAACTCGTCGTCCCCAAGATCGAGGATGGTGTTTCCCTCGGTTGGCAGAAAGGTTCGGAGGGCGAGACGCGCTTCGTAGGCCAGGGTGCCCCCGGCGAAGAGGCCGCGAAGGAAGCCTCGCGTCTCACGAATCGGCCGATCCTCCGTCGGCTCCCCTTCCTTTAGGTAGAGGTCCGCCGAAAGCTCGGCCGTTTCGGTCAGGCTGACGGCGAAATGGAGGGTGCCAAGCCGGCGAAGGGGCGGCACGAGGCCGAGGAAATTGACCACCACCGGTTTGCCGGTGGCCCGGGCCGCCGCGAGCAGGCGCGCGGCGACCTCGGGCGCTGGGGGCTTTGAGAGAAGGACGATGACTCGCGTCTCTGGATCGCGGCCGAGGAGATCGAGCGCTTGGCTCGCGGTGATCCCGCCGACCTCTGCGGACAGATCACGCCCGCCGGTGCCGATCGCCTGCGATACCCCGGCCCCCAGATAATGAAGGTGGCTGGTGACGGCCTGGAGCCCGGTGCCGGAGGCGCCGATCAGGCCGACGCCGCCCTTGCGGACGCGGTTCGCGAAGCCGAGTCCGGTGCCCCCCACGATCGCCGTGCCACAGTCGGGTCCCATCACCAGCAGTCCCTTCTCCATCGCCTTGCGCTTGAGGGCGACCTCCTGCTCTGCGGGCACGTTGTCGCTGTAGAGAAAGACGTTGCGGCCGTGGTCGAGGGCTTCGTCGGCCACGCCGGCGGCGTAGCGGCCGGGAACCGAGATCAACACCCAGCGCGCCTCGGGGAGGAGCTTCAGG
>DATIOS010000370.1:0-6292 GCA_035472915.1 Thermoanaerobaculia bacterium | reverse complement strand
TCAGCGGATTGCCGGCCCACGCCTCCGGCATCAGCATCATCATGGCGTGTGCGAGCGGGTAGCCGCCCATCGTCAGGAATTCGAGCGCGTTGTCGAAGCAGTCGGTGTCGGATTGGCCTTCGTAGGAGATCGGCCACAGCTTGCCGATGTCGTCGCCGAATTTCGGCGTCCGAATCGATCCGCAGGACTCGTCCAAGGTGGCGCTGGACGTCTATAAATATCGCTAGCGACCTCAGCCGCGCCGGCCGAAGAAGATCGTGTCCTGCCGCTTGCCGCCCGGGCGCGCGGGAACGCTCTCCGTCCTCGCTTCGAAGCCGGCCTTCCGCAGCCGGCGCTGGAACTCCGGGGAGGCGGACGACGACCACACCGCGAGGACTCCTCGCGGCGCCAGGCTGCGCGATAGGCGAGCTAGCCCTTCGACCGTGTAAAGGCTGTCGTTCGAGCGCAGGGTAAAGGCCTGAGGACCGTTGTCGACGTCGAGCAGAATGGCGTCGAAGCTCTCGCGACCGTCGAGGAGGGTCCGCACGTCCGCCCGGACGGCGGTGACGCGCCGGTCTTCGAGCGGCCGGCCGGCGAGATCCGCCAGCAATCCACGATTCCAACCCAGCAGGGAAGCGAAGACCTCGCAGACCACCACGGCGGCTCCTCTCGGCAGGCGATCGAGCGCGGCGCGCAGCGTGTAACCGAAACCCAGCCCGCCCACCAGCACGCGCGGCGTTTTCTTCTCCGTGATCGCGTCGCACGCCAGGCGAGCGAGGGCCTCCTCGGAGCCGTGGACGCGGCTGGTCATCAGCTCCTGGCCGCCGACGCTCAGGGCGTAAGTGCCGTCGCGCCGGGAGAGCACGAGCTCGTCGCCCTCCGGCGTCGTCTCCCGCGCCAAGGTTTCGGTCGGCTTCACGGGCCAAGCCTACCGCGGACCCGGCCTATACTGTTTCCGAGTTCAACCTCCATGGAGGATTCTTGAGTCATGGCAGAACTGTGGATTCCGACCATTCATTGGTGGGAGCTGATCCTTCGCTCAGTGCTCGTCTACCTTTTCCTCGTCATCGTGCTGCGGATCACCGGCAAGCGCCAAGTCGGCCAGCTCGCGCCATTCGACCTCGTCCTGCTCCTCGTCCTCTCGAACGCGGTCCAGAACTCGATGAATGGCGGCGACAACTCGCTCACCGGCGGGCTGATCTCGGCGGCGACGCTGATCGCGCTGAACTACACGGTGGGCATCGCCACCTTCCGCAGCAAGAAGATGGAGGCCCTCATCGAGGGCAGGCCGCAGGTGCTGGTCCACAACGGCAAGCTCTTCGAGGACGTCCTCGCCCGCGCCCAGCTAACCCGTCACGAGCTCAACTCAGCCCTGCGACAGGCTGGATGTACATGCATCGAAGAGGTTCACACCGCGATCCTCGAGAACAACGGCTCGATCTCGGTCTCGACGAGAAAGGAGAAGTAGCCGCTACACCCTCGTGCCGCTCCGGCCTCCCAGCTCCGGCACCAGGGCTTCCCTGCGCCCCAACAGGATGCGCAGTTGGAGCAGCGGACCGGTCATGAAGGTCGTGATCAACGCCATCAGGACCAGCATGGTAAAGATCTGCGGCGACAGGATGCCGAGGTCGTAGCCCAGGTTCAGCACGATCAGCTCGACCAGGCCGCGGGTGTTCATCAGGACGCCGAGAGAGAAGGAGTCTCCCCAACTCATCCCCGTCCAGCGCGCCGCCCCCATGCTTCCGAGCAGCTTGCCGGCGATCGCCACCAGGACGATGCCGCCGCAGATCATCCAACTCTGCCAGTCGGCGAGCAGGCCCATCTGCGTGCGCAGGCCGGTGAAGGCGAAGAAGAGCGGCAGCAGGAGGACCGAGCTGAAAGTCTCCACACGTTCGCGCAGGAAGTGGCGTAGAGCGGAGTCCGGCGGCATGCAGACGCCGGCGAGGAAGGCGCCGAACAGGGCGTGGATGCCGATCATCTCCGTGAACAGCGCCGCGGCGAAGACGAAGGAGAAGAGGATGGCGAGGAGACCTACGCTCGCCGCCTGGCCCTCGGGACGCACGCGGATGATCCGGCTCGCCAGCGGTTTGACCCCGAAGAGCATCGCGGCGATGAACAGCAAGGTGAGGCTGATGGTGAGCAACGAGCCGCCCAGACCGTTGGTCTTCACGATGGCGACCACCACGGCCAGCATGCACCAGGCGGTGACGTCGTCGACGGCGGCGCACGCGATGGCGGTGCTCCCGAGGTGGGACCGCGTCATCCGGCGCTCTTCGAGAATGCGCGCCAATACGGGAAAAGCGGTGATGCTCATGGCGACCCCGATGAACAGCGCAAATGCGCTGAACGGGATCTTGGCCGGAGCCAGGGAGCGATAGAGCAGCAACGCCGAGCCGCATCCCAGGAAGAAGGGCACGACGATGCTCGCATGGCTGACCATCACGGCTGCATGCGCCCGCTGACGAAGATGCTGGACGTCCAGCTCGATGCCCACCACGAACATGAAAAGGATGACGCCGATCTGGCTGAGCATCCGGAGCGCCCCCAACGACGCCACCGGAAACAGGAAGTTCTGCACCCCCGGGGCCACCAGCCCAAGGAGGGAGGGTCCGAGGAGGATTCCCGCGACCATCTCGCCGATGACGGGAGGCTGACCGATCTTGTGGAAGAGAGCGCCGAGGAGCCGCGCCGCGGCGACGATGATGATCACCTGAAGCAGCAGGATGCTCAGCGGGCTCTGTAAGTTGTCGACGAGGGTGCCGACGATCCCGCTCCCGGATGCCTTTTTCACCTCCGGCCCGACGCCCGGATGGGTCTGGGCGGAGGGCGCTGCCGCCGCCGAGACGGCCGCGTCCGGCTGCAAATGCGAGCCGGACCTCAGGATGAACCAAATACCTGTACCAAAGACGAGAAGGACGGCGACGTAAAAGAAGAGATTTTTCGGCATCGGAACCCCCAATAAGACAATCTCCAGAACTACAAACCTCAATAAGACGACCGAGGAATTAGTGCCGGAGTTGGTCTCAAAGGGGACAGAGAGGTCAACCTCTGTCCGCTTCTCGATGATTCACACTCGACGGATCAGTGATGCTCCTTCTCGTCCAGGTTGAGGGCGGGCTTGACCTGGCCGCGATGGCAGGTGGTGCAATTCACCATCGGCTTGTCGCTCATCAGACCGGGCATTCCCTTGAGATACTTCTCGTTGATGTCCCCCACCATTTTCATCATGCCGCGGGCGGCCTGCTTCTCGTCCTTGGCATCGCTCTCCCACTTCTCCGCGTCGTGGCAATGGGTGCAGGAGACCCCGAGGGCGGGGTTGAAGCCCTTCTCCATGGCGCCCAGCAGCCGAACCGCGGGGACGCCCTTGAAGTTCTGGATGTTCTTGAACACCTTTTCGGACGGCTCGTTCTCCTTGCCGGCGATGGCCTTGTGAAGCGCCGCCACGGCGCGCTGCTGGTCGAAGTCACCGCTGGCGGGGGCAGCCGGCGCGACCGGTTTCTCGGGTTTCGCCTGCGGCACGGAGAACGCGGGAACGGCGGCCAACCCAGCGAGGAGCAACCCACCGGCGACTAATTCACGAATGGCAATGCGCATCGTCTCCTCCTTCGATAGGGCGATCAGTCTATCGCAGGGTTGATGAAAATAGAGATCCCGTATCATGCCTCCTCCATGCCGTTCACCATCGAGCAGATCCGTACCGCCCTCTCCGGTCATAGCCCACAGTTCCTGGAACGGGAGCCGTCGCACTCCGAGGCGGCGGTGGCGCTGGTGCTGGCGGGCACGGGCGACGACCTGTCGCTCTGTGCCATTCGCCGGGCCGAGCACCCGCTGGATCCGTGGTCCGGCCATATGGCCCTGCCGGGCGGACGCGCGTCGCCCGAGGACCCCAGCCGGCGGGCGGTAGCCGAGAGAGAGACGTTCGAAGAGGTGGGACTCGCTCTCGGCGACGCTCATTGGATCGGGCCGCTGTCGGAAGTTCTGGTGCGCCTCGGAGAAGGCGGACGGGAGTTGATCCTCTCCCCTTTTGTCTACTACCTGGGGGAAGAGCTGGCGCCCTTCACCACCAGCGACGAGGTGGCCGAGGCCTTCTGGATTCCCCTCTCCCATCTCTGGAATCCGCGCCACGCCGGCCACATGGAGTGGGAGCGCAACGGCGCGCGCCTGTTCTATCCTGCCATCCGCTTCCGCGGCCATTCCATCTGGGGGCTCACCTTCCGCGTTCTCACTCTGTTCTCCGATGTCCTGGATGCTCCTCTTCCCCATCTCGAAGAGACTCCGGGCCTGATATAGGATGAGCCGCCTGAATCTGGAGTCTCCTCCCGGCCATGACGGACGCGGAGGCCTCTCCCCGGAGGAGGATGCCATGAAGCGATTCTCTATTCTGTTCCTGCTACTCGGGGCGGTCGCGATGACCGCGCCGCTGGGCGCTGCCAAGACGACGAAGTGCGAGATGAAGTACACCCTGGAGGGATGGTCGGCGTTCTACAAGGTGGCCCACGGCAAGGGCACGATCACGTGCGACAACGGCCAGTCGGCGAAAGTGATCCTCGAGGCCAAGGGCGGAGGGCTGACGGCCGGCAAATACAAAGTTCGTGACGGTCTCGGCAAGTTCTCCGAAGTGGGGGACATTTCGGAAACATTAGGTACCTACGGAGCCGCGGCGGCCGAAGCCGGCGCCGTCAAATCCGCCACGGCAGGAGCGATGACCAAGGGAGAGGTATCCCTCGCTCTCTCCGGTACGGGAACTGGCTGGCAGCTCGGTATCAGCTTCGGGAAGTTCACCATCACGAAAGAGTAGGGAAAACCGGAGCCGAGAACGGAAAGCTCCGTCTTCTTTCTTGGGGCCCTGCTGCTGGTGGCGGCAGTGCGCTGGTGGCAGCCGCAGGTCTCCATGCGTGCAGGGCTGGCCTACGTGGCCCTGGTCGCGGCGTTCTTCGCCGCGCCGCTGTTCACGGGGGCGCTCCAGATCCCCACCGACATCGTCTATGACTGGCTGCCGTGGCGGGCGGCCGTCGCCAAGCGCCCTGTTCCGCTCAACCCCCTTCTGTCGGACGTCGTTCTCCAGGAATTGCCGTACCGCTCCCTGGTGCGCTCGCGGCTCCTGGCGCTGGAGGCGCCGCTGTGGGCCAACGAGATGGGCGCCGGGCAGCCGCTTCTCGCCAATGGGCAGTCGACGCCGTTCGCACCTCTCCACCTTCTGGCGTTGCCGCTGCCTTCGCCGCGGGCGTTCGCCGTCAGCGTCGCCTGGGAGATCCTGCTCGAGCTGTTGCTGATGCACGCCCTGCTGCGGCGGCTCGGGGCGGGAGCGATCGGCGCCGCCTTCGCAGCCGTCGCCGCCGGCTTGTCGACGTTCATGATCGCCTGGGCCTATTACCCTCTGGCCATGACGGCGGCGTGGATTCCTGGTCTCCTCCTCGGCATTCTGCTGTTGCGCAACGCCGAGCGAGGAAGCTTTGCGGGGCTGGTCATCTGCGGCGTGGGTCTCGCGGCAAGCGGACAGCCGGAGATCCTGGGCTTCACGGCCCTCGCCGCCGCGGCCGTAGCGGTCGCCGTGGGGCTCCGCTCCTCGGCGGGCCGAGGGCGCTTCCTTCTGCGGCTGCTGGCGGCTGGCACGCTCACCGCCTGCCTCGCCGCTCCCCTTCTTCTCCCGGTGCTGGAGCAACTTCCCCACAGCCTGCGGATGGAGAACGTTCGACGCTCGCCGGACGCCATGCAGCCGCCCACCTTCGAACCCCGGATGGCCCTGCCTCTGCTCGACCCCCTGGCGTTCGGCAGCCCGCGGGATGGCAACTGGAGCGGTCCCTGGAACTTCAACGAGCTGTGCAGCGGCTATGCCGGGCTCCTGGCTCTGGCCGTGGCCGTCGCCGGAGCGCTGATCTTTCGCGGCCGTGTCGCCGTCATCCTCCTCGGCGGCCTCATCGCGCTCCTCGCCTCGTTGCGGATCTCCCCCGTCCACGACCTCTACCACGCCATTCCCCTGCTCGGCGTCGCCGCCGCCGGACGGCTGCGGATCTTCTGGGTGTTGGCGGTGGCGGCGGCCGGGGGCTTGAGCGTCGAACGGCTGGCTGGGGACCGCCGGGGCCGACTCGCCGGAGCCGCCGTGCTGATCGTGGCCGGAACCGCTCTCGCGGCTCTGCTCGTAGAGCTCACGGGGCGTCGCGAGCTGTTGCAGCACGCCCCGCTTGAGCACTGCGACCCGGTGGCCCAGGGTCATCGCCTCGGTCTGGTCGTGGGTGACGTACACCGTGGTGATGCCGAGCCGCTTCTGGAGCCGCGCGATCTCGGTGCGCATCTGCCCACGGAGCTTGGCATC
>DATIOS010000369.1:0-4739 GCA_035472915.1 Thermoanaerobaculia bacterium | reverse complement strand
GCTGCCGCGGTGAGGAGAAAACCGCGTCGGTTGCAAAGAGCCGCCCGGTCCGTCCCTCCTTGCCCGCTGCTCCCGCGCCCTCTTGCGACGGATCACCGGTCCTGCGGGTCCCCGTCCAGCCGGGAGACTATCTCCACGTTGTCGCTGACCAGGACGCCCGGGATGTTGCCCTGACCCTGTTCGATCCTCGGGGCCGGCAGCTCCTCCGGGTCGACGGCCTCAACGGCGCGGACGTCCCTCCCTATCCAGCCGAGGAGATCCGCTGGGTGGCGGACGATGCGGGCGAGCTCCGGATTGAGCTCACACTCCTCGACGGCTCTCGTGGACCTTGTGGTCTTCGGCTGGCCGAGCAACGGCGGGCCACCGCGGCGGACCGCCGGCGGGTGCTGGCGGAGACGGAGCTGGCCCAGGCCCACGAGCTGCGCCGCACCCATGAATCGAAAGCGTGCCGCGCCGGCGTCGCCGTCTACGAAAGCGCGCAGCGCCGGTTCGCCGGTCTCGGTCTGTTACGGCGCCGTGCCGAAGCCCTGTTCGGCTTGGGTCAGCTCCAGCGCAATTGCCTGCACGACGACAAAGCGGCCCAGCAGACGTTCACCCGGGCGATGCCCCTGTTCGCCGGCGACGTCGCCTTCGAGGCCAAGGTCACGCAGCACCTCGGCGAGCTGCGCTTTGTCCTCGGGGACCTCGACGGCGCCATCGACGAGTACCGGCAGGCCCTGAAGCTGCGCCGGCGCCTCGCCGACCGCGCCGGCGAGGCTATGACCTTGAGCACTCTCGGCCATGCGCTCCGCCTGCGCGGGCGCTACGACGATGCGGCGGCCTCTCTCGACCGCGCTCTCGCCCTCTGGCAGCCGGGCGACGGCCCCGGCAGGCGGGCCGGAACCCTGCTCAGCCAAGGACAACTTCACCGCGATCTGGGAGAGGCGGATCAGGCTCGTGAGAAGTTCAGCGCCGCGCTCGAGCTCTACCGCCAGGCAAAAAACCACAATGGCGAGGCCGCTGCCCTGAATGCCCTGGGGAGCGTGGCCCTGGACGGAAACCAGTTCCGTGAAGCTTTGCAGCACTTCCAGGATGCCTTGGCGCTGCGCTCGCCCGGTTCCCGCGGCTGGGCCGTCACGCAGACCTCGCTCGGCGTGGCCCATCGCGACCTCGGCCAGATCGAAGAGGCCCGCCGTGCCTATGCGGCGGCGCTGCCGATCTTCCGTAGCCTCGGCGATTCCCGCGAGCAGGCGAGCAGCCTCGGCAATCTCGGTCGGCTGGAAGCCACCGCTGGCCACGACGATGCGGCGCTCGTTGAGCTCGACGAGGCTCTCGCGCTGTACCGGCTGCTCGCCGATCCGCCGGATCTGGCCTGGACCATGGAGGGCAAGGCCCGGGTTCTGCGCCGACGCGGCGATCTCGAAGGGGCCCGCAGGCTTATGGAGGAGGCCCTCACCGCGGTTGAGCGGCACCGCTTCAGCCAGGCGAGCTATACCACCCGAGCGGACTTCTTCTCCACCCAGCAGCGCTTCTACGAGTTCCTGATTGACCTGCTGGTGGAAATGCATCGGGAGGACTCGGCTCTGGAAGTCAGCGAGCGCTCGCTGGCGCGCTCGCTGCTCGACGGGCTGGCCGCCAGCGGAATGGATTTCCGCCATGGCGCCGCCGCTCCGGCGCTCCATGCCCGCGAGCGGGAGCTGGAGACCGAGATCGACGCGCTGGTCTCCCGCGAGACCCGCCTGTCTCAGGACTCCGCTTCCCTGCAACTGTTGGGGCCGGTCGAGGCCGATCTTGGGCGCCGCTGGATCGAGCTCGACCGAGTACGGGCCGGGCTGCGCACCAGCGATCCTCGCTACGCCGCCCTGGTTGAGCCGCAGCCATTGAGAGCCGCCGAGATCCAGCGCCGGCTGCTTGGCCGCGACACCCTGTTGTTGGAGTACCGGCTGGGAGAGAAGCGGAGCTTCCTCTGGGCCGTAACGCCCGGTTCCCTGAAGATCTTCAACCTCCCCGGGCGTGCCGAAATCGATTCCATGGTCCGCCCCGCCTGTGATCTCCTAGCCAGCAGCCGTAGCGCCACGGCTGTCACCACGCAACTCGACAAGCTGAGCCGCCTGCTCCTCGACCCTGTGGCACCGCTCCTAGCGGGCAAAAGACTGCTGGTGGTGGCCGATGGCAACCTCCAAAGCGTTCCCTTCGCGGCCTTGCTGGAGCCGGGAGGCGGCGAGCCGCTGATCGCACACCACGAGATCGTTACTTTACCGTCGGTGTCGGTGCTGGGGGAGATCCGCCGCTGATTCCGGACCGGAGCACCGGGCTCGCCGGGGAAACCAGCGAGCCCGGTGTGCGGCTTGGTTTTCCAGGCCTCAAGCGAGGATGTCGAGGAAGTCAAAGTCGCTGACGCCCGGCGGTTTGGTGTCCCTCGCGGACGGATCGTCGACCGTACCATTGCCCCCGGATGCCGTCTCGATAGGAGAGTGCGGATCCAGAGCTTCGACCTGAGCCTTGGCCGTACCGGCGTTGGTGTTACTACGCTGGGAAGCTTGCGATGTGGTGGAATCATTGCTGAGCATTGTGTTCTCCTTGTGGTCTTTCGGTTGAGGTAGCTGCTCGACAAACCTGATAGATCTTCGATCGTCGAGAAGAGTTTAGTCAGTCAATCGTTCAAGTTGTCTCCGCCTTCGACGGCGAAGAGCCGGCCGTCGGTGGCGCGGAGATAGAGCACCGGCGTGCCCCATTCGGGGTTGCGCTCGGCGGCGAGAGCCCTGCGCACCTCACCGACGCAGGCGTCGACCGGCAGGCCGACGGCGAGCGCGCGATAGAACTTCTCGGCGAAGCTGCAGGCTGTCTCGTCCATGACCTCCGATTGCATGGCGATCACCGCCGGCAATCCGTGCTGGACGAGTGCCTGGGCGGTGCCGGCGAAAGTGTTGTCGACGGAGGAGCGGGCACCGTTGCAGGCGTTGAGGACGGCGAGGCGCAGCGAAGGGTGGTCCTGGAGCAGGTAGGCGAGACTCGGCCCCGCCATGGGAACGCCTTTGCCGTTCTCGTCTTCGAAGATCAGCACGCCCTCGCCGCGCAACTCGCTGAAGCCGCCGTGGCCGACGAAATGGAGGACGTGGACCGGCAGGCCGGTGCGCAACCGCGCCTCCAGGGCCTCAGGCGTGGGGTGCTCCAGCCGTTCGATCTCAATCAGACCGCTCTGCAGGAGCGGTTTCAGGGCCGCGCCGAGCCGCCGCCACTCCTCGTCCGCCTCGGAGAGTTCCCGGTATCCTTGAGGAGTCGAGATCACGGCCAGGATCCGCAGCGGCGGCTCGACCAGCAGCGTAGCGAGACCCTCGCTCAGCTCCATATAGCGAATCACCGGCGTGCGGCCGGAGAGCGCCAGAAAGCCCCGGCCCTCGGCGTGGTACAGGTACTCCCAGGGCAGGCCCGCCAGGTGGGGAACGTCGTTGAGCCGTAGACGGATGCGCAGTCCAGGCCCGCCCTGGGCCTTGGCGAGACAGCCTTGAAAAGCTTTTAGTAGCTCGCCCTGGAAGACGGTGCGGAACAGCTCGCCTCCAAGTTGCTCCGGGCTGGCGCCGTTCGCGATCTCGGCCGCACCGGGCCCGCCCCGGCGGGCGCCGTCTCCGGCAAGGCGGAGCTCTCCACTCGCAAGGGCGGTTGGAAGGGCGAAACACTCCGTGGCCTCGAAACCCGCGGCGCTGCTCCAGGCCTTGGCGCGATAGAGGCCCTCGGATTTCTGATCGATCCAAACGTCGAAGTCGAGATATCCCGGCGGAGGCTGCGGAGAGGCCGCCGAGCCGTGGGATCTTGCCTGGATCATCAACAATCCAACGGTCGCTCCGGCGCTCCCCAGGGTGAGCAAATAGGATAGCGACAAGGCGAGCTGGACGAACCAGATGCCGTTCCAGCAGGCTTGAAAGTCTTCGAGATTCATCTGCTCGATACACAACCGGTCGTTTTCGGGGCACTTGCAAAGGCTCGACCGTGAGGTGCCAATCAGCAAGGCAACGCTCTGGGCGTCATCGATTGGGATACGCACGACGAACTTCATATAGAGCCCGAGCAGCAGGATCAGACCGAGCGCCAGACCAGCCATTGCGGCCCGCAACCGGTGGCGACGGACCATATCCCGCGCCGTGTCGGCAAGGCCGGAGAAGTGCGCCCACGCGCCCAGGGCCGCCACACCGCCGGCGAGCGCCGAAAGCGACGGGAAGATGTGCCGTACGGTCTGCAGCTCGTCGTTGAGCAGCGTGCCCGCGAGCTGCGCCAAGGCCCATCCCAGCCCCGCGCCGGCTGGAAAGACCCAGCGGCGGCGGCGCGTCTCAGAGGCGGCAGTCTTTCTCGTTGTCGACATGATGGCAGTAGTTCTGATCGAACCGGCAGCAGAAGTAGCGGCTGCCTTTGACCAAGTCCAGCCGTTCGCTCGGGGTCTGCGCCGCGGGAGTGCCGTCCGGATTGGGATATTGGATCGACTGGGTCACCGCTCCCTGAGTCCAGGCGGCGCGATAGAGGTAAAAGCCGCGTATGACGTGGTTGAGCTTGCCATCGGTCCGGATGATCTTCGGTGCCGGCGTGGCCTCTGTGGTTTGCCCCTGCGACCAGAAACTGAACATGGTGTGCGGTGCCGTGCTGCCCACCCAGAGATTCACTTCCAGGTGCTGGACATCACCGACCCCGCCGCCCCGCGGCCGGTGTCGATGATCCGGATGCCTGAGGCGAACAGCGTGTACCTCGCCCGCACCTACGCCTACGTCGCC
>DATIOS010000368.1:0-26731 GCA_035472915.1 Thermoanaerobaculia bacterium | reverse complement strand
GCGCCGGCGCAATCCCGACCCGACGACGCACAGCAACGAGTTCCTCAAGACGTTCTACGAGCGGGTGGACGCGGCCGACCGCCTCTACTCTGAGGACGGTGTCCGCGGCAGCCTCACCGACCGTGGCCGCGCCCTGGTCCTTCTCGGTCCTCCCCCGGTGCTGCGCTACGGCCAGAAGAAGGTTCCGGTCTGGGAGCCGGGCCACCCCGGATCGCCAGCCAACGTCCACACTCACGACCTCGTCCTCGAGTCCTGGGTCTATCCTGTCGCCGAGCTGCCGCCAGCCCTGGCCGAGCGGATCCAGGCGGACGAATCGCGGCTGGACATCGTCCTCGTTTTCGCGGAGGAGGCCCGCCATTCGCATCTGATCGAAGGCGAGAAGTATCTCGAGCTCGCCGCGCGCGCGGCGGTTCGGGAGTAGGGCTCCTCCCGCTTGGCCCTGAAGAGGGGGGTGTGCCATCATGGACCCTACTGAAGGGAGGCCTCTGATGAAGATGAAGGTCACGGACGAGGGTTTGACGATACCCAAGCGCTTGCTGGAAGGAACCCAGGAAGTGGAGGTCCGTCAGGAAGGGAGCCGCCTCATCGTGATCCCACTCCAGGAGGAGGATCCCATCTGGGGTCTCGGTTCCAATCCTGTAACCTGCGAAGCGCCCGATGCCTCCAGCCAGCCCGATCGGTATCTCTATGGTTTCATTGAATGAGCGTTTTTCTTGATACAGGGTACCTAATTGCGCTCGAAGCGGCAGACGATCAGCATCACAAAAAGGCTCTGCGACACTGGAAAAGTTTTGCAAAGCATAGGCCTCGATTGGTGACAACCAGCTATGTGTTCGATGAGGTCGTCACGTTTTTCAACAGTCGTGGCCGTCATAGCAAGGCAGTAGAGTTGGGGCATCGCCTCCTCGGAAGTCCCAGTATTCGGTTCTTCCACGTCGATATCGACTTGTTCCAGGAGGGCTGGCAATATTTCCAGAGCCGCCCGGATAAGCGCTACTCGTTGACTGATTGCCTATCCTTTGTGGTCATGGAACGGGAGGGTCTCCACGATTCTCTTACCTTCGACGACCACTTTGCTCAGGCGGGCTTCCGGATTTTGCCAGGCTGATGTGTCCTACTTCACCCCCAGCAGCTCGACCTCGAAGATCAGCGTCGCGTTCGGGGGAATCACGCCGCCGGCTCCGCGGGCGCCGTAGCCAAGGCTGGCTGGGATGGTGAGCCGGCGCTTGCCGCCGACGCGCATGCCGGCGACGCCTTCGTCCCAGCCGCGAATCACCTGGCCGCCGCCGAGATGGAAGCTGAAGGGGCTGCGGCGATCGAGGCTGGAGTCGAACTTGGTGCCATTCTCCAGCCAGCCGGTGTAATGGACGTTGACGGTTTGGCCGGCTTTGGCTTCCTGGCCCTGGCCAACTTCCAGGTCGGTGTACTTGAGGCCGGACGGGGTGGTGGTTTCTCCTGCTGCTTCTGCCATGGCGAGTAATCTCCCTTTCAAGTGCGCTTGGCTTAGCGCACGGCCAGCAACTCGAATTCGTAGACGAGCACCGCGTTGGGCGGCACTACGCTCCCCACTCCCTGCTTGCCGAAGCCGAGCTCGGGGGGAATGACGAGCCGGCGCTTGCCCCCAACCTTCATGCCCATCAGGCCCTCGTCCCAGCCTTTAATGGCATCGCCGGCGCCGAGGCGGAACGTGAAGGGACGGTCCTCGATACTGGAGTCGAATTTGACGCCGCTCTCCAGCCAGCCCGAGTAGTTGACCTCCAGAACCTTGCCGGTGTCGGCGGCGTCGCCTTGGCCGATCTTGAGGTCGGTGTACTTGACGCCGGAGGGCAGAACGACCTCATGGATTTCCGTAGGGTTCGGTTGTGCGAAAGTGGGGAGCGAGAGGAGAAACGGTCCCACCACCGCCAGCAGGCTGGCGGCGAGGGCGCGTGGAAGGAGCCGGGATGGCATGGACGGTCCTCCTCGATTGAAACGGCGTCCGTTCTCCAGATAAGGTGCGTGACTCCGATTCTACGTCAAGCGGCCCGCCGGACCACCTTTCCCCCCTTCACGACGGCGGCGACGGGGTTGATCCCATAGTGGTAGACGAGGTGGAGGAGATTGGGCGCCGCCAGCAGGACCAGGTCGGCCCGCTTGCCGGCCTCGATGGTGCCGATCTCGCCGCCCAGCCCCAGGGAGCAGGCTGAGTTCAGGGTGGCGGCGGTAAGGCTCTCCTCGATCGTCAGGCCCAGCTCCAGGACCGCCAGCACCACCACCATGGGCATAGACTCGGTGTGGGACGAGCCGGGATTGCAGTCCGTGGCCAGGGCCACGGGCACACCGGCCTCGATCAGCTTGCGAGCCGGGGCGTAGGTATGTTTCATGAGGAAGAAGCTGGTGCCGGGAAGCAGCACGGCGGTGACTCCGGAGCGGGCCAGGGCCTCGATGCCAGCATCGGAGACGGCCATGAGATGGTCGGCGGAGAGGGCGCCGAGCTCCGCGGCCAGCTCGGCGCCGCCGGAATCGGCGAACTCGTCGGCGTGGAGGCGCGGCGCCAACCCGTGGCGGACTCCAGCTGCGAGCACCCGGCGCGACTCGGCGGCGGAGAACACCCCCTTTTCGCAGAAGACGTCACAGAACCGGGCGAGGCCCGCCTCGGCGGCGGCCGGGACGATCTCGTCGCAGATCTGGTCGATGTAGCGCCCGCGGTCCTGCCGCAGCTCGGGCGGCACCTCGTGGGCGGCCAGCAGGGTCGGCACCAGGTCCACCGGATGCTCGGCCGTGGCTTGGCGGATGGCGCGAAGCTGCTTCAGCTCGTCGCATTCGTTGAGGCCATAGCCGCTCTTCGCCTCGGCGGTGGTGGTGCCCCAGGCGAGCATCTGGTCCATCCGCCGGCGGACGTTGGCCACCAGCTCGTCCTCGCTCGCCCGCCGGGTGGCCGCCACGGTGGCGAGGATGCCGCCGCCCGCAGCCGCGATCTCCTGGTAGGTCGTGCCGGCCAGCCGGGCCACGAACTCCTCCTCGCGGCTGCCGGCCCAGGGCAGGTGAGTATGGGGATCGACGAACCCGGGGATCAAGGTGCCGCCCTGCCCATCGAGCCGTTCGGCCGCCGGCAGCTCGCCGAAGAGCCGGCGCCGTTCCCCAGGATCGCCGGCAAAGGCGATTCGCCCGTCGCGGCACAGCACTTCGGCGCCCCGCAGGCGGCTCACCCGCCGCTGGTCGGCTCCCCGCCGTGGCGAGGTGCCGGTCGGCGTGGCCACTTCGGCGAGGTCATGAATCAACAGGTCGGCCATGGGACGTCGATTCTGCTCTGTCCAATCCAAAATCCAAAATCGGCAATCCAAAATCTCTTCAATCGAGCCCCACATGCGCCCGGCCAAGCTCGCGTACCTGGGAGCGCAGCCAGCTCTCCACCTCGGACCATTCAAGGGGCACCGCGAGGCGGGGCATGGGATCGCCCTCGATTTCAGTCAGGTCGGCGAGTCCCTTGAGAGCTTGCAGGGGAAAGTCGCGGACGTGACCGAACTTATCCCCGGCGAGCTCGAGGAGGCTGTCGAGGGGGATCTCGCGGCAGAGGAGGTAGAGGTCCACGAAGTCGCGGCGGCTGGCGCGGCTGATGATGGCGCCGAGCTTCATCAGGCCGAGATCGGCGGCCGAGATCACGGCGAGCCCGGCGAGGTCCGAGAACGGCTGGACGAGAGGGTAGGGATAATAGAAGAAGCGGACGCCCACCCCGCCCATGCGGACGAAGAGATAGCCGTCGCGAGCGGTCTCGACCTCCGTTTCGGGAGCGACGGCCAGCAGCGACGCGAGCAGGTCGCGCCGGTCCGGGCTGGTGAGCCGGTTGGCGTTGGACATGAGGTCCAGATCCGTCACCGGGCGGTGGCCGGTGTAGAGGGCTAGCGCGGCTGAGCCTGCGAGGTAGAAGTCTGGAGTCCAGGGCTGCCGGGCGAGACGCGGCAGCAACTCCTGGGAACGGGGGGCCAGCGATTCGAGATGGCCCAGCGTCACCATGGCTTCAGAGTGGCCACAGGGCCCGGGCCTGCGGGTGAACGGGGCCAGGCTCGCGGCCGAGCATGACGCGCCAGAGCTCGCGGCTGCGGACGGAGAGCTGGCGGCCGCCATGACAAGAGAACCATTCGCCGATCTCCGCCTCGGGTAGGGCCGCGGTGAGCCAGGCGAGATCGGCGCCATCGCCGTCCTCCAGCAGGCGAGTAAGGATCAGCGAGTGGCTGTGCTGGAGGTCCAGCTCGTCCTCTCCGTAGTGGGGGAAGAGACGCCGGGCTCCGGCAGCACCGGCCGCCAACTTCAAGCCCCGGCCTCCCGCTTCTTGCGTTGGGCGCTCAGCGTGTGGACCGTGGCGGTGCTCCGCTCGTCATCCATTTCCGCCTCGAGGATGCGCTGGAAGAGATCCAGGGTGTTCTTGAACTTGAGCTGGAGCTCGCGGCGGGCGGCGCGCAGCTCCATGATCTTGCCTTCGTAGCGGGTGGACTGGTCGACCGCCTGCTGCACGATCTTGTCGGCCATCATCTCGGCCTCTTTGACCGTCAGCTCGGCTTCACGGCGGGCGTTGGCCGTGATGTCCTCAGAGACCTTCTGGGCCCGCAACAGAGTCTGCTGAAGCTGGTGCTCGCGATGTTCCGTCTCCTCCAAGCGCTGCTTGAAGTAGTGGTTCTCCCGTTCGAGCTTCTCGACCTGGGTGAGGCGGGTGGCGAGATCCTCGGCCAGCAGGGAGAGAAAACCCTCCACCTCCGTGGGATCGTAGCCCCTCATCTTCTGCGAGAAGCGCATCTTTTGGATTTCGAGAGGCGTGATTGCCATGCTTGGATCTCCTTCGGAACAGCCCCTGCTGGTCGCGAGTGCTGAGAAACATCTTGAAAAAAGGATAGCTATCCTAGCATGACTCCACGATTCAGGTCCGGCGCGGTCCGAACAACGCGCTCCCCACTCGCACGTGGGTGGCCCCCTCCTCGACGGCCACCTCGAAATCGTCGCTCATCCCCATGGAGAGCCAGCCGGGAAAGCCCTGCCACTCGGGGCGGTTGGCGAGGCCGTCGCGCAACTCGCGGAGCTTGCGGAACCAGGGGCGGGAATCTTCCGGAGTCTTCCCCGGGGGCGGAATGGCCATCAAGCCGGCGATGCGCAGGTGGGCGAGACCGGCCAAAGGGCGAACGCCTTCCGCCAGCCCCTCGGCGACGAAACCGTGCTTGCTCTCCTCGTGGCCAAGGTTGATCTCGAGGAAACCGTCGAGCCTCAGGCCGCGGGAGGCGGCCTCGCGGTCGAGAGCTTCGGCGATCCGCGGCCGGTCGATCGAGTGGACGGCCCGGAACAGCTCGACCGCCGGCCGGACCTTGTTGCTCTGCAACGGGCCGATCAGGTGCCACTCGATCTCCTGGATGTGGGGGGGGAGCTCGCGGCTCTTGGCGACCGCCTCCTGCACCCGGTTTTCGCCAAACACCCGCAGTCCAGCCGCCCAGGCCTCGGCCAGAAGCGCCGGAGGCTGGGTCTTGCTGGCGCCTACCAGGGTCACGCTGCCGGCCGGGCGACCGCTGCGCCGGCAGGCGTTCTCGATACGGTCAAGTATCCAGGCGTAGCGCTCTTTTACCGGCGCCTCGTCGTTCATGGACTCAGCCGGCGCTCAGTCGGCCTCGGCCGGCTCCAAGTAGAGGATGCGCTTGCACGACTCGCACTGGATCAGGCTGCCGCCGTTGCGGATCTCCACCACCACCTGGGGGCGGACCCGGTAGTTGCAGGCCGCGCAGTGCCATTCGCGCTGCTTCTGCCCAGGCCGCTCGATGATGCGCACCGGCGCCACCGCTCCGGAAGGGTAGCGTTCGAGGATGCGTTCGAAGTTCGCCACGACGTTGCGGGGAAGCTGCTGGCGCAGGGTGGCAATCTGTGCTTGCAGTTTTTCGACCTGCTTGGCGATTCCGGGCTTTTCGGCGTCCCAGCGGGTTTGCTCGGCCGCGTAGCGCTCTTCGATCTCGCGAAAGCCCTCGCGCAGGGTTTCGAGATCCTTCTGCGCCTTCTCGGATATGTCCAGCGAGGAGAGCGCCTGCTCTTCGCCGCTGGAGATCTGGCCCTTGACGGTGTCAATCTCTTGCAGCAACGCACCATATTCGCGCTGCGTGCTCACCTTGTTGATCTGTTGCTGGTATTTCTTGAGCTTTTCCTGGGAATCCTGCACGGCGGCTTCGGCTGTCCTGCGTTCTCGGGCCGCCTCCGCCGCGGCGGCTTCGATACTGTCGATTTCGGCTTTTCGGGTTTCGTGCTCTTCGTGTAGCTCGCGCATCCAGTCCGGAATTCCATGGAGCCGTTTTTCGGCGTCCCGGAGTTGGCTGAGTGCTTGCTGGAGCTCCAGGACCGTCTGGAGGTTTTGACTCATCTAGAGTGTTCGCTCCTCTCCAAAGAAAATCACCTCGCTCAATCGTCAGGCCTTGAGGGCCGCGACTCCCATCCTTCGTCCATGGCTCGGAGAGTGCCTAAGTGGGTCCACCTGGGTTCGAACCAGGGACCGTCCGGTTATGAGCCGGATGCTCTAACCGCTGAGCTATGGACCCGGGGAGCCCGCACTTCAGTGCAATTCGGCAGTATACCATTCACGAGCCTCGGCTTCGGGCGTCGTCTCTCCTGGAAGGAACTGGTTCCATCTCTGCGTCAGTATCCGGGCCAGCGCGGCCTTCCGGCCGGGGTCCTCGACCTGCACGCTCCCCACTCCCGAACCCGCTCGCCAGCGCTCCAGCGTCAACTTCGGTGCGCCCTGACCGGTGAAGGGGGGCGTGGACCTGAAGCTCGCCAGGAGCCGGCCGAAGATCGCCTCGGGAGGCTCGGAAAGGAGGGAGCGGGCAAGCTCGCCGTTGCCGCGGCCCATCTCCGCCAGGCGGGCGCGATAATACTCCGGCTGCGGCGGCGCGAAGCGCGACTCCCGGAGGAGCTGATCGTCGCCGTCCAGCAGGGAGAACTGGTTCGTGCCGTTGGTGAAGTAGAGCTCCGAGAGGACGGCGGCCGGCGCGCCGCGGAGCTCGTGGAAGAGGCTGGGCGATAGGGCGGGCGGCACCTCTCCGCCGGCCGCTTCCACCAAGGTGGCCCAGATTCGCGCCGCCGCCGGCCGCTGGTCCCCCGGCACCGCGATCCTGAGACTCGAGCCGGCGGGGAGCTTGACGGCCAGAGGCACCTCCAGGAGCTGGCGGCCGAGGTTGCCGCCGTTCAGGATCTGGTGCTTCTCGCCCAGCTCCTCGCCATGGGTGGAGGTGACCACCAGCAGCGCCCGGTCCCACTCGCCGCTCTCCCTCAGAGCCTGGAGGAAGTGCCCCAGACGGTCGTCGGCAAAGGCGACGTTGAGCCGGTACATCGCCCAGAAGCGCTGCCGCAGCTCGGGCGGCAGGGGAACGGCGGGATCGAAGTACGGCGCGAGCTCGTTGGGCTGCACCCGCGGTGGGAGATCGAGCCCCTTGACGTCGACTCGATCTTCGAAGTTCGGCCGCCGGAGATAGGGTGGCGCCGGCTCCGGAATGTGGATCCACACGAACTGCCGGCCGCGCAGGGACTTCAGCCGGTCGATCGCCGCGGTCCCTTTCTCCAGCTCCCCGAGTTGGTCGAATCCCTGATCGTAGCCAAAAGCCTTGGAATACGAGGTCTCACCCGAGAAGCCCGCGGTGGCGTAACCCAGCGCCTTCAGGGCCTTGGGCAGGGTGAGCAGCGCTTTGGCGAGATGGGACTGCCGCTCGTGGAGCATCTGATGCTGCCAGGGGCGCAGGCCGGTGAACAACGAGGCCATGGAAGAGACGCCGAGACTGGACGGCGCGATCGCCCGGCCGGACCAACTCGCGCCGCGGAACAGCGCGTCGAGGTTCGGCGTCAGCCCCGGCTGACCGCCGAGGTTTCCCACTACATCCGCCCGCAGGGAGTCGAAGGTAATGAGCACGATGGGCGGCCCTTTCCCGGGCGGCGTGCCACCGTGGCACGAGGCCAGGAGGAGCCCACCCAGGAGGAGAGCCGCGAACGCGCCGCGCAGAGAGCCTGGCCTCACCCGACCTGCGGATAGAGCTGGCGGTAGCTGTCCGAGAGGACGAGGATCCGCTTGACGTAGATCTTCGACTCCTCGACCCCGAGGTTCTCGAGGAAGCGGTCGATATCGCCGCCGCCGGATTCGTTCCAGAGCCGCTTGATGCGGTACGGTCCGCCGTTGTAGCCGGCGAGGGAGAGCTCCAGATTTTCACCGAACATGGTGTACACCTGCCGGAAGTAGGTGGTGCCGAGACGGACGTTGAACGACGGGTCGCCCAGCAGGTCGTGCGAGTAGGTGAGGCCGTTGCGCAGCGCCAGCTCCTTGGCCGTGGAGGGCATGAGCTGCATGAGGCCGCGGGCTCCGGCCCAGCTCTGGGCAGAGTTGTCGAAGGCGCTCTCCTGGCGAATGATGCCGCACACCAGGTAGGAGGGGAGATGGTTGAGCCCCGACCAGGTACGGATGGCGTCCTGGAAGTCGATGGGGTAGTAGAGTCGCCGGGCCTCGTCGGGGACGTTGGCCTGGAAGGCACCGCCGAGGGAAGGGAAGGCGTCGCGAATCACCTGCACGCTCTTGCGGCGGTCGCCCCGGCGGGAGAGGATCACGGCTTCCAGAGCGCGCAACGAGCGCGGCTGCACCTTCTCCTTCACCAGCTCGCTCTCGGAGAGGGCGAGGTCGTCCAGCCCGAGATCGGAGAGCAACCGGGCGCGGTCGAGGCCGGGATCGATGGGCCAGGGGTCCTTGCGCAGCTGGGCCGCGGCGGCGAGAGCCGCCGCGGTTGCGGCACTGCCCCGGATGCGGGAAAGAGCATTCTTGCGATAGAAGTCGGTGGTGTCGGCCTGAGCGATCTCGGTGTAGATCTGTTGCGCCCGCTCCGTTTCACCCAGGGCGTCGAAGGACCGCGCCGTCCAGTAGCGGCCGCGGCGAGCGTTGGCGTCCTCGGGATAGAGGGCGAAAAGCTCGGTCCAGTAGCCCACGCCGCCGGTGTAGTTCTTCTTGCCGTACTCCCGCCAGCCCAGCTGCCAGAGATTGCTGGCGCCGGTGGTGTCCCGGGGATCGAGGCGGCGCAGCCGCCGCAGCACGTCGATGGCGTGATCGAAGTGCCCCTCGTCCTGGTACTCGGCGTAGAGCAGCCTGAGGGCCGGGGCGGCGAGGGCAGGGTCGGCACCGGCCTGAGCGACCCGTTCGAGACACTGCTGGGAGTAGAGGCGTAGTTGCAGGCGGTCGGCGGCGGCCAGGTTGGCGCGGCCGCGCTGGGCGGTGGCGGCCTCCTCGGCGGCCTGGGCCAGGGCCCAGGCGATGGCGCTCTGCTTGCGCGGGTCGGTGGAGTCGCGGCCGGAGAGGAGCTGCAGGGCCTCGCCGCCGCGGTGGGAGCGAGTGAGGGCCTGGGCCGCGAGCAGTACCCAATCGAGGTCGCGCCGGGCCGCCGGCACGGCGTCCAGGGAGGAGAGCGCGTTCGGTTCGAGCTTCAGGTCGAGCAGGCTGCGGGCTCGCCGCTTGAGCTGCTCCGTGTCGAGGACCCGCGAGAGGTCCAGCGTGACGCCGGTCTCCCGGAACAGCTCCGCAACCTTGAGCTCGGCTGCCTTGGGCGGGAAGCTCACCAGGAGGCGCCGGGCCGCCTCGGCCTGCACCTTGCGGTCGCCCGTCTTGCCGCCGATCTCCCAGGCGAGGGCCTCGAGCTGAGCCGCCTCATCGCCCGTCATCTCCTCGCTGCGCGCCGCCTGCACCAGCTCCAGGGCGCGGGAAGCGTCGCCGCGCTGCCAGGCGAGGCTCGCGGCCTTGACCAGGGCGCGGGGCCGCAGCACCGAGCCAGGATAGTCGCCCAGCAGGCGGGCGAGGGAGGTCTGGGCCAGGAGCACATGGCCGCGGGCTGCCGCGGCGTCGCTCAGGATGTAGAGCCGCCAGTCTTCGAGGGGACCGTCGGGATTGGCGGCGGCGAAGAGGCGGTCCTCGGCATACGCCACCTGCTCGCAGGAGTGCGAGTAGAAGCCGAGGAGGAGCTGGGCGAAGCGGGCCTCCTGGCCTTTTCCTGCCAGGATGGGCTGGAGGGCCTTATAGGCGGCGGGGCAGTCCTTCCTGCGCACTGCCGCGGCGGCGTCGGCATAAGCGAGCGCCGCCAGGTCAGAGTGGCCGGGCAGCGGCACGGCGGTGCGTGGCGGCGCCGAGGCGGCGCCCAGGAGCAGGGGAACCAGGAAGAGAGGCGCGGTGCGGTGCCAGAACAGTTTTCTACTTCTCAACTTCAGATACCTCTTGCGACCTCAACAGCGACTCCGGAGGAAGCCGGAGCCTCGCGACGCGGCCGGCGCCTCAGATTCCCAGGGCCCGGGAATCGCCCGATGCCAGGATGCGCACCAACTCTTGGTAGAAATAGTCGGTCGAGCGCAGGATCTTGGGGTCGACCCGCTCGTCGTACATCTGGCGCGAGCGGTCGATGTCCTCTTTGAGGCGCTCGTAGATGTCCCGGTTGCGCCGGCCTTCCTCGACCTGTTCCTCGTTGTACAGCTTGATCTCGCTCACCAGCAGGCGGGCGAGCCGGCGGGCCTCCTCGTGCAGGGCCTCGTCGCTGGGTGAGACCGGCACCCGGGTGGTGGCAAAGGCCCAACCTGGACCGTCGACGCCGCTGGGCGGCCGTACCTCGGGCGTCCCCGCCGCGGGGGCAGGGCGCTCTGAGGTTGCCGGCTCCGGCGCGGGAACCGGCCGCAACGGCGCGGGCGGCGGAGCGGCTGGGGCGGGCTCGGAGAACGGCAGGGTCGAGCGTTGCAGCAGCACGGTGGCGTCGGGGCTCGCATCCTTGGGCTGCGCCGCGGGCGGCGGAGCCTCGGGCTCCACGGAACGGGGATAGCGGGGAACGTCCTCCGTCATGGCGGCGGCTGCGTGCTGCGTGGTGAGCGGGCTCGCCTGCGGCTCAGGCGCCGAAGTGGCCGCCGCGATCGAGTCCAGCGACAGCTCTTCGGTGTAGGGTGACGAGGCGGCGGTTTCCACCGGCTGCCAGCTCGGGACGGCGGGCGCCGTATCTTCGGCGGCGGTGTCGGCAGCATCGGCGGTATCGGAGGTGTCGGCGGCAACGGCGGCATCGAGCGAGACGGCCGACTCCTCGTCCTCAGCGGTCCAGGGCGCGCCGGCGGCGGGCTCCGGCTCCACTTCCACCTCCGGCTCTTCCTCAGCAACCGGAGCGGGCGGGGGTGGTTCTGCCGTAACGGTGGCAACCGCAGCAGTTACGGCAGGTGACGGAGCGGCCGAGGCGGCAGCGGTGCCGGTTGCGACAGGCTCGCCGCCAACCAGATTCAGCGTCGGCGTCTCGGCGCGCTCGCGGAAGGGTAGGGTCTCGATCCCGAGGGCCGCCGTGTGGGCCAGGATCTGGAGGGCCTCGACGTCGAGCTCGGCGTCGCCCAACCGATCGGCGTAGAGGCCGGCGGCGACGCGGTCGCGCAGCACCAGGGGGATGAGCACGCCGCCCTGGGGGAGAGGGGCCTCCACGCGGCTGCACAGCTCGGCACATTCGGCGGCCGAGAGGCGCAAGGCGCCCTGGCTCTGGAGGAGCTGGCTCCAGGGGCCTTCCTGGGGTTTGAGCGCCAGCTCGCGTACCGCTCCCTCGGCATCGCCGAAACCTTGGCTTCCCCAGCCCCGGAGCTCGTCGACCCGCACCAGGAGCAGGGCGGCCCGGGAGGCGTGGCGCACCGATTCGCGCAGCAGCGACGTGAGGATATCGGCCTGGGTGCGGGCGCGGTCGACGGCGGCGACACCGTCCCGCAAATCGCTGAAGGCGGCTTGGCGGGCCGTCGAGCCCACTTCGCGCTCGTGAGGGGCAAAGTCTGCATGGGAAATGAAGGCAGCGGGCAACCGGGGGGTGATCTCCTCGATCCGGCGCTGGATCTCCTCGCCGCTCGACTGCAGCCGCCGGGTGATCTCCTCGCGCAGCTCAGCGATCGCTCGCTCGACTGACGAGCCGATCGCCTGATTCAACAGTTCGATTCTTTCCGAAAGGGACATCCGTTGCTCTCCGCGGCCGTCCTCGTGGAGTCACTTCTAACTAAAGGACCCTGATTATTCTGTAGGCGGGCGGACGGTGTCAAGTTGAGGCCGGCCGAAAATGCCTCTGAGACAAGGGCTTAGCGAACGCGCCGGGCTTGAGGTTCGAGCCAACTTGTCGGGCTTTCGAGGCTTGTGTTACGGTCGGCTCGATGGACGGAAGCCCCGGCCGCAGACGGTCCCTCAGCCGCCACCTCGGGAAGGCTCTGATCTGCGTCCTCCTGGCAGCCGCCACCCTCGCCAGCGGCTGCGGTCCGGCGGGAAAGCAGACCGGGGACCGGCGCAGTCCGGCGGCCGACGCGGAGTGGGCCTGGCTGGAGAAGACCCGGAAGACCCTGGAGGAGCAGCGCGCCCGGTTGGCCGTTGCCGATCCCACCCCCACCCCCGCTTCCACCGCTGCCCGCGAGGCCCTGCGCAAGCAGACCGCCGCCCTCGCCGGCGAGCTCGACCGCCGCCTGGTCGCCTTCATCAACGCCGACCCACCGGTGCAGGGCCAGTCGATGACCGAGCGCCAGAAGGCGGCCCTCCGCATGAAGAGCGAAGAGGACATCGTCCTCGCCCGCCAGCTTATCGACGAAGGCGGCGACTACCAGCGCGCCATCGCCATCTACGAGGAGGATCTGGCGGTCGATCCCGGCGATCCGCGGTTGGAGGGTGAGCTGGCGAAGGCTCAAGGCCGGCGCTACATGGCGCGCGAGACTTTCGCCCTGGTGCAGAAGGGCATGAGCCAGGACGAGGTCCGCGGCCTGCTCGGCGCGCCGAATCCCCACAGCGTGCGGGAGTACCCGGAGCGCGGGGTCGTGGGCTGGTTCTATCCCAAGGACGCGAGCGGCACGGCCGCCGCGGTCTGGTTCGCCAGGAGCGACGGCCGCTACGCCGTCTACCTCTTCGACTTCGACGCCATCAAGCGCCCACCCCCCGGACCCGCGGCGCCTGAGACTTCCGCGACGCCGCCCAAACCGTCTTCTTCGCCCTCTGCGACTTGACTTCCGGCGGTTTGTGAGCCAGAGTTGCAGGGCTTGCGCCCCCCGAATTTTGGGGGGCGCTTTCATCCGGAAAAGAAAAGAGGTGAGATCGGATGCCTGTTGTTCACGTGCGCGAGGAAGAGAGCTTCGAGAACGCGTTGCGCCGCTTCAAGCGCAAGGTCGAGAAGTCAGGGATTCTGACCGAGCTGCGCAAGCGTCAGCACTTCGAGAAGCCCTCGGTAAAGCGCAAGCGCAAGGCCATTCAAGCCCGTAAGAAGATCATGCGGAAGCTGCTGGAGGAGCGCCGCCAGGGTCTGGCCTGAAGAAGCCGTCAGCGCAATTCGAAACGGGAGGGGCCCCCAAGGGCTTCCTCCCGTTTTGTTTATTCAGTCGGCCAGTCGGCCTCCGTGGCATTCAAGGGGAGGAAGGAGAACGGCAGAAGTGCGGCCAGTGCCGCCGTCCGCTTTCCTGCCTCCTTCTCCCACTCCTCGCGGCTCTTGGTTTTCAGTGGCTCGAGCTTGCGTTTCGCGAGCTCCCGGTTGACCTCGGCCACCTCGCCGCCCTGGAGGGACTCCAAGCGGGCGGTTGCCTTGTCGAGCTGGCCGGAGAGAACCTCGGCGTGGTCGATCTGCGACTTCGTGGGCCGGCCGTCGAAGCCGTTGACGGAGCCGTAGACCTTGGCCATCTTCTCCCGCAGCTGCTCCTCGCCGGAGAGCCAGCCGCCTTCGCTGGTGGCGACCAGAGTGGCGCGAAAGCCCTCCAGCGCCTCGCCGAGCGAGTCGAGCTGCCGGTGGAGTTTGTCGCCCTTGGGCAGCTTCTCGGCCCGCTGTTTGGCCGAGTCCTCCAGCGACTTCACCGTGTCGGCGACATAGGTCAGGCGCCCGAGCATGCCGTAGAGGCTCATCGCCGTCTCGTGCTGCAGGGCGCGGTCCGCGTCCGAGTGATTGCCGCGGGGGTCCGGCATCAGCTCCACCTGCCCGGTGTAGGACTTGTCGGCAGCAACCAGCTTGGCGGTGTAGGTGCCCGGCGGCACGCGCGGACCGAACATGGCGAAGGACGAGCCGATCACCAGCGAGTTGGCCGGCGGCAGCTTGGGCGGCGGCAGCCGCATCGGCCAGCTCACCCGGTTGATGCCGCGCCGCTTGCCGGCCGGCAGGGTCGAGACGAGCTTGCCCTGCGGGTCGTAGACCTCGACCTTGAGATCGCCGAAGATGTGCCGCTTCTTCAGGTAGTAGGTGATGGTGGCGGACTCTTCCGGGTTGGCGGCATAGAACTCGTCGCCGCCCGGGAACTCCTGGGTGTCGGAGGGGATGGTCATCGTCGAGGTGCGCGACGGCAGCATGGCCACCTCCGCCTCGAGCACCTCGCGGGTCAGCTTCCGCAGCGGCGTGATGTCGTCCACGATGTAGACGCCGCGGCCGTGGGTGGCGATGATCAGGTCCGCTTCACGGGGGTGGATGGCGAGGTCGCGCACCGCCACCTTGGGCAGCTTGCCGGTGAAGCGGGCCCAGCGGGCGCCGCCGTCCACGGTGACGAACAGCCCCTGCTCGGTGCCCAGGAAGAGAAGGTCCGGATTGACCGGGTCCTGGCGGACCACGTGGGCATAGCCGGCGAGGGCCTCGGTCGCCAGCGGCTTCCAGGTCGCGCCGAAGTCAGCGGTCCGGTAGACGTAGGTCTTCATGTCGCCGGTCTGGTGGTGGTCGAAGGTGGCAAACGCCGTACCCTCGTCAAACCGGCCGGCCTCGACGCTCGACACCCATGTTCCTTTCGCCACGCCCGGTACGTTGGCAGCCACATTGGTCCAGTGGGCGCCGCCGTCGCGGGTCACCTGCAGGTTGCCGTCGTCGGTCCCCACCCAGATCACCTTGCCGTTCTTCGGCGACTCGGCGATGGTGAAGATCGTGGTGTAGTTCTCGGCCGTCGAGTTGTCGACCGTCAGGCCGCCCGATTTCTGCTGCTGCTGCTTGCTCGCGTCGTTGGTGGTGAGGTCGGGCGAGATCCGCTCCCAGGAGTCGCCCTTGTCGCGCGAGCGGAAGAGGAACTGGGCGCCGATATGGATCGTTCCCGGTTCGGTGGGACTGGCGTGCATGGGCGTGTTCCAGTTGAACCGGTAGGGTGGATCGCCGGCTCCCGGCAGCGGCTTGATGGTTTTCGCCTCGCCCGTCGACAGGCGCCGGCGCGACACCTCGCCGCCCTGATACTCGGAGTAGACGAGGTCGGGATCGGTGGGATCGGGGAAAGCGTGGAAACCGTCGCCGCCGCCGACGTTGACCCAGTCGCGGTTGGCGATACCGCCGCCGAGCCCCGCCGAGGGGCCGCACCACGAGCCGTTGTCCTGCAGTCCGCCGCAGAGCCGGTAGGGCCGCCGCAGGTCGAAGCCAACGTGATAAAACTGCGATACCGGCAGGGCCTTTAGGAAGCGCCACTGGAGCCCCTTGTTGTGCGACATGTAGACGCCGCCGTCGGTGCCGAGCAGCACCTCGTTGGGGTTCAGCGGATTGATCCACACCGCATGGTGATCGCCGTGCGGGCCGCCGAAGCCGATGCTGAAGGCGGAGGTGAACGACTTGCCGCCGTCGGTGCTCACGGTCAGCATCAGGCCCGGCTTGTAGACGGTGTTGAAATCGCTGGGATCGACCGCCAGGCGGGCGAAGTAGAACGGGCGCGCCTGGACGTTGAACGAGGAGTTGACCTCCCGCCAGCTTTCGCCGGTGTCGTCGGAACGGAAGAGGGCTGTTTTTTCCGACTCCACCAGGGCGTAGACCACGCTCGCCCGCGACGGCGCCACGGCGATGGCGATCCGCCCCTTGTCCCCTGCCGGCAAGCCGGTTTTCAAGGGCCGCCAGGTTTCCCCGCCGTCGGTCGACTTGTAGAGGCCGCTGCCCTTGCCGCCGGAACGGAAGGACCACGGAGTGCGGCGGAACTGCCACATGCCCGCATAGAGGATCGACGGGTCCTGCGGATCGAGGCCCAAGTCGGAGCAGCCGGTATCGGCGTCGACGAACAGCACCTTTTTCCAGGTCTTGCCGCCGTCGGTCGTCTTGTAGACGCCGCGATCGGGATGGCTGTCCCACAGATGGCCGGTGGCGCAGGCCCAGACCGTATTGCCGTCGGCCGGGCTCACCTGAATGCGGGCGATGCGCTCTGAATTCTCCAGGCCCACCCGCTGCCAGGAGTCGCCGCCGTCGGTCGTCTTATAGAGACCGTCGCCCACCGAGGTGCTGTTGCGGGTCCACGACTCGCCCGTGCCCACCCAGACGGTTTTTGGATTCTTGGGATCGATGGCGATGGCGCCGATCGACTGCGCGTAATCGTCGAAGACCGGTTTCCAGGCTACGCCGCCGTCGGTCGACCGCCAGACGCCGCCGCCGGCCGCTCCGACATAGATAGTGAGCGGATACTGGGGTACGGCGTCGATCGCCGCGATGCGTCCGCCCATGACGGCGGGGCCGATCGACCGCGCCTCCAGGCCGCCGAAGGTGTTCGAATCGACCTCCGTCTCGGCGGCCTCCAGCGCGCCGGCGAGCGCCATTCCGGCGACCGCCAGGCAGAGAAGAACCTTGGATCTCGGCTGCATCGGCGTCGCTCCTAGTGCTGCGGCGGCTTCGCGGGCGCCGCGTCCGGCTTCTTTTCCGGGGCCGCCGGTTTCTTCTCGGCCGCCGCCGGCATCGTGAAGCGGGAGTCGGCGACGCCCGGGTTGAGCTCGATCTTCGAGACGGTCATCACCATACCGCCCGGCATGCCCGTGACCTTCTGCTCGATGGAGTGCGGGAAAACCAGACCGTCGACGGGTTTGAAGTCGCCGAAGATCGTCTCGCTCTCGATCTCCTGGCCGCGGACCTTGGTCTTGCCGGTCTGCTTGAGCAGCATGAAATTCTCGGCGTCGATGTAGAGGTTGACGACGTCGCCGCTCTTCTGGGTCACCTTGAGCTTGTAGACCGGCGTGCCCTCGAGATCTTCCTTGCCCACCAGCTCGACGGTGCGGCCGAAGTCCTTGTAGTCCATCAGCAGGCCGTCCATGTTCGCCTGCTCCTGCATCTTCTTCGCTTCCTCTTCGGGCGCAGCTTCAGGATCGGTCTTGCCCATGAAGGGCATCACCGACCAGCCGGTCTTGCCGTCGAAAGCCTGCACGCCGGTCATTCCCTGGACGGTGAACTCCATGCGCATCTTGTTGGGACGCGCCATCTCCATCGTGAACGGCGCCTCCATCCCTTGTCCCATCACCATCTTGCCGGTGACGCGCTCGGATTGGACGGCCTTGATCTTGTCCTTGCCGCCCATCGCCTTCTCGTGCTTCGCGATGATCTCGTCAGTCGTCTGGGCCCACGCGGCGGCACTGATCAGGCCGGCCGCGAGCAGCCACGCAAAGGTCTTGCGGATCATGGATTCTCCTCGGTTGGGTTTGAATGCGTTGCCACAGGGCGGATGTCGAGGCCCCAGCCTGAATACGCCGGATGCCCACGGAAGTTTACTCCGCCGGTTCCGAGTTTGCCGGAGAGAGTCTACCTTTGTCCGAAACCGATCCGTCTGCCACCTCCCGGCGCCGGCGCCAGCAGCTCGTGCAGAATCGCAAAGACCTGGGTGAGCTGCCCGCCGTGCCGCTTCTCCAACTCGTCAAGGCGGCGCGCCAGCTCGACGTGCGAAGAGAACATCTCGCGCAGCCGCAGGAAGGTGCGCACCACCTCCAGGCTCACCTCGATCGCCTTCGGGCTGTTGAGCACGCTGGCCAGCATGACGGCCCCATGCTCCGTGAAGGCCTGAGGCAGGGACGGCGAGTAGCGCAGCCGGCCGAGGTGGTCACAATCTGTGACCACCTTCTCCTTCTCACGCCGGTTGAGGCGGAACATGAAGTCCGGCGGGAAGCGTTCCTTGTTGCGCTTGACCGCCTGGTTCAGCACCTTCGTCGGCACCCCGTACAGGGCCGCGAGGTCCGTGTCGAGCATGACCCTGCGTTTCCGGATCCACAGGATTGCCCGTTCGATCCGATGCACCTCGACCAACGCCGTCGCGGGCTTTTCCTTCCGATCGGCCATCAAGGCCTCCTTTCCGTCGTTCAAGGGTTATCTCTCTAAGAACGGAAAAAACGCCTCCTATCGCTCAGCTTTAGCTGCGGCTTGAATATGAATGCCCATGGGAGGTGGTCACAGATTGTGACCACCTCCCGGCAAAAAGAGTCTTAACCAATTGGGAGTAAAAGAGTTGTCGTCGAGGTGGTCACAATCTGTGACCACCTCGGGGGCCCCTGCTCTACGACTCGTCGTAGCTGATCTCCATACGGCGGATGCGCCAGCCCGAGACTGCCACCAGCGCCACGGCCAGCAGGATGAGGCCCACCACGGAGACCCAGGGGGACGGCGCGTCGGAGAGCACCGCCAGCGGCCCCTCGGAGACGGGCACCGGGCAGAGCGACTGGAGGTAGTGGATGACGCTGAACTGCTTGAGCAGCGGCGGCAGCAGGAAGTGGATCGACTCCCAGGCGAACATCCCCAGCGCCGGCACGGCGGGGCTCTTGAAGAAGAAGCCCAGGGCGAGGAAGACGGCGCCGTAGCCCACGCAGGCGAGGAAGGTCACCAGCAGGTACGAGCCCAGCTGGTGCAGGCCCGGCCCGTGGAAAAGGAAGTGGCTCACGGCCGTCCAGTCGTGCGGCAGGTAGGCGAGGACGAAGGAGATCACCGTCGACAGGCCGAACAGGGTGAAGGTGACGAGGACGCCCGTCAGGTACTTGGCCGCGATCAGCACCTCCCGCCGGATGGGCGAGAGGAAGTAGTAGTGCAGCGTACGGTCCAGCACCTCGCGGCGGATGAGGTTGCCGAAGACGGCCACGCCGGCGAGGAAGAGCTCCAGCCGGAGGATCAGGATTTGGTACATCCAGGCGTAGAAGTTGGTGCCTTCGGCGACGTCGCCGCGGTCGTGAACGGCGTGGGCGGAGAAGAGCACCCGGATCAACGCAATGGCAACGGGCGCCGCGGCCAGCAGCAGGAGAAGCACGGGGCGGCGGAAGCCCTTGCGCAGGTCGAGGCGGATGACGGCGCCGGCCTGCGACGCCCAGCGGCGCCAGGGCAGACCCGCCGTCGCCGCCGGTCCGGGGGAAGCCAGGTAGGCGGTCTCGCTCATGACTTTTCTCCGTTCGAGCCGATCAGGTACTGGTAGACGGCGTTGACGTCGGCGTCGGCCGGGGCCACCGCCTCGATGGCGAGCCCGTTCTCCAGCACGACCTTGTTGAGCAGCAGGTGGAAGCGGTCGGCGTCGCGGGTGCGCACCAGCACGCCCTTGCCGTCGTCGTCGATGCGCGCTTCCATCACGGAGTCGAGGGCGAACACCTGGGAGGCGAGCAGCGACGGCCGGTCGCAGCGGATGGAGACCTGCGCCGGATGCTCCTCCTCCATCTCGTCGCGGACGTTGGCGATGTCGCCCTCCGCGATCACGTAGCCGCCGTGGATGAGCACCACCTGGTCCGAGATCAGGTCGACCTCGTGCAGGATGTGGCTGGAGACGATGACATGCAGGCCGCCGTCCGCCAGCTCGCGGAACAGGTTGATGACGTCGGCCCGCGCCATCGGATCGAGGCCGTTGAGCGGCTCGTCCAGCACCAGCACCGACGGCTGGTGGGAGATGGCCTGCGCCAGCTTCACCCGCTGCCGCATGCCCTTGCTGTAGCCTGCCACTTTGCGGCCGGCGGCCTCGGTGAGCCCCACCCGCTCCAGCGACTTCCAGGTCAGCTTCTCGGCTTCGGCGGCCGCGAAGCCGTGCACCCGCAGATACGTTTGGATGAACTGGTAGCCGGTGAGGCCCGGCGGGAAGGCGTCGTACTGCGTCGAGTAGCCGACGTGGCGGAAGAGCTCCTCGGGCCGTCGCGGATCCATCCCAACCACCGAGATCGTCCCCCGCGAAGGGCGCAGCAGGCCCACCATGAGGTTCATCAGGGTGGTCTTGCCCGAGCCGTTGGGGCCCACCAGGCCGGTGATTCCGGACGGAATGGAGAGGTTCACCCGGTTGACGCCCAGCACCTCGCCGTAGAACTTGGAGACGTTCTCGAAAATTACCCGGCGGTCGCTCATCGCACCACCTCATAAGCCCGGATGCGCCGGGAGAGCAGCCAGAGGGAGATCAGGCCGCAGGCGATCAGGGCGAGCCACGCAGCCCCGATAGGCATGGGATTGCCCTGGTAGTCGGACGCTTCCAGGGGAATCCCGAAGAGGCGCGTCCAGACCGTGGTCATGGTGGGCCACAGGGCCACCATGAACCCCCACCAGGAGTCCTGGGTCTTGTTCAGAACCTCGGCGAAGCCCCAGGGAACGTAGAAGAGGATGAGGAGCGAGATGCGGGCCACAGGCTTCCATTTCACCCAGGCGGACACGGCGAGGGAGAGCAGGGAGAGCACGGCGATCCAGATCCAGCTCCCGATGAAGATGCCGGAGGCGACGACCAGGTTGTTGCCCATCCAGGAGGCGCCGTCCAGGTAGCTCTGGAAGAAGAACAAGAGCAACCCCGGCACCCAGGTGATGGCGCTCATCAGGAGGGCCAGCACGGCGAGCTTTCCCAGCACGTACTCGGTGCGCGAGAACGGCCGCGAGAGATAGAGCGGCAGGCCGTTGTTGCGCAGGTCCGGGGAGATCAACGCCGGTCCCACGATCAAAGCGAGCACAAAGCACAGGAAGCCCTGGAACGCCAGCCCCCGGCGGAAGAACGTGGCGTTGATCGGCAGCACTTCCTGCACGCGGTCGAGCGGCACGTTGATGAAGCTCAGCGCCGCCAGGTTGTGGTGCAGGTAGATGATCAACAGCCCGGCGAAGGGCAGCAGGAAGCAGAAGCCCAGGAACGCCACGAACAGGCGGCTCTGGAACACCTCCTGGTAGGCGAAGCGGGGAATGATCAGGAAGCGCGACCAGGTGGGAGTGCGCTCCCCCTGGTAGATACCGAAGTTGCGGTCATACACGGCCATGGCCGGCGACCTCCGTCTCCATGGCCTTCAGGAAGATGTCCTGAAGGGAATCTCGCTTGGAGTCGAGGCGGCGGATCTGCACCTGCCGCTCGGCGGCGACACGATAGAGCTCGCGAATCTCCACCCCTTCGGGCAGCACGAGCTTGAAACGCTGCTTGCCGTCGACCGCCATCTCGCACCCCAGGGCCTCGACGGCGGTGGTGAAGGCGGCTTCGTCGCCGCCCCGCACCTCGAGCTGCAGGAACTTGCGGTTGGCTTCCCGCTCGGCTTGCAGGTTGCAGTAGGTGGCCACCCAGCCGTCCTTGAGCACCAGCACCTCCTCGCAGCAATCCTCGACGTCGCGCAGGAGATGGGAGGAGAGGATGATGTTCACCTTCCCTTCGTCACGGATGTCGCGCACCAGCTTGAGCATGCGCTCGCGGGCCGCCGGGTCGAGGCCGTTGGTGGGCTCGTCGAGGAAGATCAACCGCGGGCCGTGGACGAGGGCCTGGGCGAGCTTGGCCATCTGTTTCATGCCGAGCGAGTAGGAGTCCACCTTACGGTAGCGAGCCTCGCCCAGCCCGACGTAGAAGAGCGCCTCGTGGGAGCGCTCCAGGGCCTGCTCCGACGGCAGCCCGGAAAGCTCGCCCATGAGGCGGACGAAGCGGATGCCGGTCATACCGGCGATGAAGGCGTCGTTCTCGGGCATGTAGCCCATCAGGCCGCGGATCTCCTTCGCTCCGGTCTGGATGTCCTTGCCGAAGATGCGGGCCGTCCCCGCGGAGGGCGGATGGAACCCGAGGAGCGTGTGGAGCAGGGTCGTCTTGCCGGCGCCGTTGGGTCCCAGCAAGCCGATGCAGCGGCCGGTGAGGGAGGCGTTCAACCCCTTGAGGATGGGACGCCCCCCGAACTTGACCTCCAGGCCCTGGAGCTCGATGACGGGTTGTGAGGAGTCTGCGGTCATCACGGTCGTATTCCTCCAGGGCCTTTTCGGAAGCCCTACTGGGCCTCGGTCGCTTGAGAGTGCGCCTGGTTCATCATCCCCACGAGGCTGCCCATGCCGGCCAGCGTACCGAGGTTCAGACCCAGGGGGTTCTGGTTGCTGCCGGCGAAGACGATGCGGTCCGTCTCCGCGTAGGCATAGTAGAGAGTCGGCCCCTGCGCGGCGAGCAGCTTGCCGAGCCGGGCCGGGCCGTCAGTGTGGTTCTTGGCGGTGCCCTCGGGCAGCACCTTGCCGGCGGCCTGCGCCAGCGGCCCGAGGTTCTGGTAGACCAGGGCGGAGACGTTGACCTGGCCGTCCGGACCCAGCAGGTTGCGCAGCTTGGGTGCGGAGGCCAGCGTCACGCCTGAATCCCGCGACTGGAGCGTGCGTTCGAGCAGCGCCTGGCTCGGACCGGCCAGCAGGTAGCCGTCCTCGAACAGGTAGTGAACTTCGAGCTTCGGCTGGGTCGACCCGATGGTGTAGAAGGTCCGGCCGCCCGACGAGGTTTGCGTGATGGCGATGCTGCCCTTGCCATGGGCCGCGAGCTCGGCGTTGACCTGGACCACGGCCTTCTCGAAGGTCTGCTGCAGGCGCGCCGGGTCGTAGACCTCGGCCACCAGCTTCCAGGAGGGCGAGGGGAGAACCGGACCGTCGAGACCGACGGCGAATTCCGCGCCCATCGGCGCCACCAGATCGTTGCGCACGTCGAAGCCGTGCTTCGCCTGGGCTTCCGCCAGGTGCTGTGCCAGCTCGGGGTTGACGCTCAGCAGCTCGTCGAGAATGCTCACTGGACTCTTTACGGCAAAAGCGGCCGCCATGTTTGCGTCGGGCGAGAAGAAGGACAGGCTGCCCATCGGCGCCGGTGCCGCCAGCCACGCGGCCACACCCCGCCGCGGCTGACTGAAGGTCAGGGCGGCGCGGGTCTCGGCCCGGCCGTCGATCTCCCGGCGGTCGACGATGAAGTGGTCGAGATCCAGGATGCCGAGCTGCTCGGCCTTCTGGTGCACGTCGGCGGACGCCTGGGCCTGCCCCTTGGCCACCAGGGTGCCGAGGTCGGCGGCGAACAGCCAGCCGGCGCCGTCCTGATAATCCTGGGCGATGCGCTGGTGGAAGCTCGAAGCCACAAATGGGTTGTTGCCGCCGCCGGCCGCCGCCGCAGTCAGTGCGATCTGCGCGATCTGGGCGCCGCTGGGCGAGGCCACGAACAGGCCGTTGTGGACCCACAGCAGCATCGCGTTGCCGGTCGCCGGAGCGGTGGCCGGGTCGTCGATGATCTGCAGGGCCGGCTTGCCTTCGCCGGTGTTGCCGGCGTTGAGCCGGGCGACCTCGGTCGCCAGCGAAGCGCGGAACGACGCCTCGTTGGTCACCTCGGCCATCAGCACCGCCTGCCCCTTCCTGCCGTCGCTGCAATTCATGGCGATCGCCACCTCGTCGCCCAGGAACTGGCCGAGGTCGCCGAGGCGCTGGATCATGTCGTGGAACTTCGTCTCGTTCTGCGACGAGCCGAGGGTGTCGGCCCACCACTGGGCGAGCGACGGGCTCTCGGCGATCTTCTGGTCGAGGATCTGCTGCGTCTGGGTGAGGCTGTGCGAGAGATTGGGCAGCGCCACGAAGATGGTGGTGCCCTCGGGAGCTAGGTCGAGCAGGCGCGTCGAGTAGCGCAGGCCCGGCCGCTCGACGCGGGCGTCGATGTCCTTGCCCACCGCCGTCAGCTCGGCCAGCAGGTCCTGGTACTGCTTGGCGTTACGGCTCCAGGCGATCTCGTCCCGCACCGGCACCGCCTGCACGCTGGCGTGGGTGGCCACCTGGCCGCCGGGATGGAGGACGGTGTCCTTGGCGCCCTGACCGACGTGCACCTCGCCCTCGATCACCGAGACGCGGGACCCCTTGGTGCCGCTGTTGACCGAGAAGATCGTGCCGGTGACGGACACCAGGGCGTCGCGGGTGGCGACGTAGAGGTGCCGGGGGCGCTGCTTGGCGGCCTGAACGATGATCCGGCCGCGCTCGAGCTGAATGGTGTTGCCCTTGCGGGCGGCGTCGAGCAACAGTCCGGCGCGCTCGCCCATCTCGATGCGCGAGCCGTCGGTCATCCGCACCATGGCGGTCGAGCCCTTGGCGGTGCGGATCTCCTCGCCCTCGGCGATGGCGGCGCCCCTGGCGAGCGGCTTGCTGGAATCGCCGGCGACGTGGTAGAGGGTCCCTTCGACACTTTCGACGCGGGCCATCTGGCCGCCGCCGGTCAGCCAATCCTGGATCATCGTCGTGGTGCCGAAGCCCAGGGCCAGGAGAAGGACGGCGGCGAGCGCCAGCCACACCCGGCGATCCGCGGGTTTGGCGGCGGCGGGGCGGGAGGCGGCCGGATTCGTCTTGTGGCCGTCGCGGGCCTCGCGCAACGCCCGGCGGCAAGGAACGCAGCTACGGGTATGGTCCTCGACGAGCAGCGCGCGCGCCGGGGACAGCTCACCCCGCAGGTAGGCGGGGATCAGGGACTGGTAATCCTCACAGCCATGGAGGCCGTGCGGAACGGCGGCCGTGGCCGCGTTGACCATGGCCGGAGAGGAGGCAGGGACGCTCGCGGCGGTCCCGGTCTGGGCCGCCTCCTGCGACAGCCGGGCCCAGACGCGGGCGGCGGCCGCCTCGACCTCGCGGGGATCGACTGGATCGTTCGCCACTTGGGCGACGGCGTCGTCGAGCAGATCGTCGTTTTTTGGGGTCAATTTCGAGAACAGGCTCATGACAGGGCTCCTTCAAGCGACCCCAGCTCTTTCTGAAGCCGGTGCCGCGCACGATGCAATAAAACGGCGATGGAGGTCTGGGAGGCGCCCAGCAGGCGGGCGATCTCCAGGTTTCCCAACCCCTCGAGGTAGCGCAGGGTGAAAATTTCGGCCTGGCGGGGGGAGAGGCGCGACATCGCCTCCCGCAGCCGGGTCTTGAGCTCCCGGCTGCCCCGCAAGCGCTCCGGACCCGGATCGGCGGTGTCCACCAGGGACTCCCCGACTTCGTCCAGATCGACCTTGCGGCTCCGCTTGCGCCGCCGCATCAGGTCCAGCGCGGCGTTGACCGCGGCCCGATGCAGGTAGCTTCCCGCGCTCTCCGAGAGGTCCGGTTGCTCCTCTCGCCGCAGAAGACGGGTGAAAACGGTTTGCAGCACATCCTCCGCGTCCATGGCGTTGCCGGTAATCCGGTACGCGGCGCGATAAACCGCCCCGTGGTGCTCCCTGAACAGCATCTCCAGGGCGCCCGGGGGTGGGCTTGTGAGCGGGTTCTCAAAAACTGCAAGTTGCACGCCTCCTGCCCTCCTTTCTCCTTCGTCCATGGAAACGCTCCTCCCAGTGATTTCTTACAGGGTACTCCCGATTGGCGGGAACGGGCTCAACGAAAGGGGATTGCGCAGGCGTTATAGGG
This sequence comes from Thermoanaerobaculia bacterium, assembly GCA_035472915.1. Taxonomy (GTDB): domain Bacteria; phylum Acidobacteriota; class Thermoanaerobaculia; order Multivoradales; family UBA5704; genus DATARR01. The sequence continues at coordinate 1,445 of DATIOS010000368.1, read as the reverse complement.
AGAGCCGGAGGCTCGCGATCGAATCGGGCCCGCGCCGGACGGGCCCGATTCCGGAGCTCTACGCGCGACTACGAACCGCTCGGGGACCCTGCCGGACCCGTGACGGGAGGGGCTGGCGGGGGAGGCGGGGGGCTGGGTTTCTTGGCCGCCTTCTTGGCAGGCGCAGCCTTTTTTGCCGTCTTCTTGGCCGGAGCTTTCTTGGCGGCTGCCTTTTTCGCTGGAGCCTTCTTGGCAGCGGCCTTCTTGGCGGCCTTCTTCTTTGCCGGAGCCTTCTTTGCCGCGGACTTCTTGACGGCCTTCTTCTTCGCCGGAGCCTTCTTGGCGGCAACCTTCTTTACAGCCTTCTTTACAGCCTTCTTGGCAATCTTCTTGGCAGTCTTCTTCGCGGCTTTCTTGGCACCCGCAGTCTTTTTCGCAGCAGCCATGTCGCCCTCCTTGGATCGGTTGATCGGGAGATCAGAAAACGTAGAGTAAATGGTACTCCGTTGTTTTCGACCTGACAAGGAAGATGGCGCGACCCTAGGCGAGAGCTTCAGGCTCCACTTTGTCCACGAAGCCGTCCAGCAGCCGGTTGAACGCTTCGGGACGGCCGCGACACCAGATACATCAGCCCGTAGGACGCCAGCACGCTGACGATCAAGATGATGCTGAGAAGATAGACCTCCTTGCCAATGGCCGTCTGGACCTGCAAGGCGATGTAGCCCTTGTCCATGCCGACATGCACGTAGCCGACCTCGCCGGCGAGGATGCCTGCCGTGACCTCCGAGAAGTTTCCGAGGCCCGCGAGTGTGCGGTCGTACACGTCCTTCGCATGCTTGTAATCGGCGAGGATCTCGTCGGGAACGCCCGGCACGAAAGTATGCGCGATGATCATGCCCTTCTCGTCCACGACGAAGACGTAGGAGATGCTGGAGATCTCGACGAATTGGTCGATGATGGACTGAAGGGCCGAATAGTTCTTGTGGACGATCAGGTCGACGTTCGAGTCGGCAATGCTGCGCGCAATCGCCCGACTGTTGTTCAGGAAATCGCCAGTCAGCTGTCGGTCCACGGTGTTGACGTAGAGGGCGGAGGTCAACGCCACAATGAGCCCTATCATGGCGAACACCCCGAACAGGGTCTTCTGATAAAATCGGGCGATCCTCATCGCTTCGCCCAAGCCTCCCACTCACCGTCGCGGAACGGCACGAACCGGCCGTCTCTGACCACGGTATAGTAGACCTTGTCCGAGGCTTGGCGACGGCCCGTGTCGCCGCCGAAAGACAGCGGCTGTCCCATGCCGAGATCAAAGTCGCCCAGGGCCAGCACGGTCGCTGCCAGATCAGCACGTCTGGGATCGGCGCCCATCCGCTGGAGGATCGCCATGAAGAGTTTGGCGTTGAGATAGCCCTCGAGGCTGATGAAGCCATAAGGGAGCGGCGCATACTGCCGCTCCGCCGTCTTTC
>DATIOS010000367.1:0-10326 GCA_035472915.1 Thermoanaerobaculia bacterium | reverse complement strand
CGGCACCGGTGCCGCGAGTGGCCGTGATTTCACGTGACGATGTACGCCTCGACGACTTGGACCGGCAGGTAGACGAGGAAGGTTTCGAACTCCCTCGCGGAAGGCTCGGCTCGGCACCTTGGACCCCGGAGCCCGACGCGGTCCAGGCATTGATGGCGAAAATCCTCAAGCAAGGAAAGCCGCTGGTGGACTACGCGGGAGCAAAGCCTTTCCGCGGAATCTTGACGGGCCTGAACGAGGCATTCCTCATAGACACAGAGAACCGCAACGCGTTGATAGCAAAGGACGCTCGATCGGCTGAGATTCTCAAGCCCTACTTGCGCGGGCAGGACGTCTTTCGGTGGCGAGCGCAGCCAAACGGGCTGTGGATGATCCTGCTTAAATCAAGCGATGATCACGAGTGGCCATGGTCTCTCTCTGAGCCAGCGGATGCGGAAGGCATCTTCGCCACGACTTTTCCGGCTCTGCATCAATACTTGGCTCAATGGCGGGAGCAACTGATCGCGCGGTCGGACCAGGGGCGCTTCTGGTGGGAGCTGAGAAAATGCTCCTATTACGAAGAGTTCGATCGGCCCAAGATTCTCTGGCAGGAAATCCAATACGCACCGGCATATGCTATGGATTCGAGCGGAACTTTCGCCAACAACAAAGTCTTCTTCATTCCCTCAGAAGACCGCTATCTGGTTTCGATTTTCAATTCCCCCCTGCTTTGGTGGCACAACTGGAGATACCTTGTCCATCTCAAGGACGAAGCCCTGACTCCATCCGGCTACAAAATGGAGAAACTTCCGATTGCTCGACCCTCTGACCAGGTCCGACAGGAAATCGAGAATCGAGCTCTCCGCGTCCTTGTCCTCGAAGACGATCGCCTCCAGACACGCAACCTTCTCATCGATTGGCTTAAGGTAGAGCACGAAATCATCACGCCACCTCAACGCCTCAATGGTCTCTCCCTTTCCGTGGAAGACCTCATCGAAGAGGTTCGCCGAGGCCGGGGGAAGAAAAAGCCTCTGTCCGCTGCTGCACTAAAGAACCTCAGGGAGGAACACGCTCGGACTATCGCACCTCTCGCGGAGCGCCTTCGCGAAATCGGACGGATCGAAGTCGAGCTGTCGGACTTGGTGTGCCAAGCCTACAAACTGACGGGGGAAGAGATCGATCTCATGTGGCAGACGGCACCTCCACGGATGCCGATCATCAACCCGTTGATGAATCCTGCGGAGTAATGCGGTGCCCGGCAAGCCAAGACAGATCATCGCCATGGGCGGCGGCGGATTCTCCATGGAGCCGGAGAATCTGACGCTGGATCGATATGTGCTGGCTCAGGCCCACACAGCGGTGCCTCGGGTCTCCTTCCTGCCGACGGCCAGCGGCGACGCCGACTCGTATGCGCTGCGTTTCTATGCGGCGTTTTCCGGTCTGCCGTGCCAGCCTTCCCACCTGATGTTCTTCCGCCGGACTCCGGATCTCTGGGAGCACGTGCTCAGCCAGGACGTGCTCTACGTCGGCGGCGGCAACACCAAGAGCATGCTGGGTGTCTGGCGTGAATATGGACTGCCGGAGATCCTGCGGGAAGCGTGGAAAGCAGGCGTTGTCCTCGCCGGGCTGAGCGCCGGGGCCATCTGCTGGTTCGAGCAGGGCTTGACGGATTCCTTTGAAGGAGAGCTTCGCCCCCTTCAGTGTCTCGGCCTGCTCAAGGGGAGCGCCTGCCCCCACTACGATGGCGATCCGACGCGGCGCCCCAGGTATCACAACCTCGTACGCACAGGTGTCCTGCTGCCTGGGCTGGCCCTCGACGACGGAGCCGCTGTCCACTTCGTCGACGACCAGATCCAGGGTGTCGTCGCCTCACGCCTGGGGGCTACGGCCTATCGGGTGGAAAAGAGAAATGGAGCCGTGCAGGAAGAGGCGCTGCCGGTGGAGTTTCGTTCGGAGCCCTGAAACCGCCCCTACATCAGCGGGTCATACAGTGGAAACCGCTCGCAGAGCGTCCTGACCTTGGCGCGCACGCCCTCCTGGACCTTGGCGTCGTCCGGAGCCCGCAGCACTTCGGCGATGAAGTCGCCGACTTGCGCCATCTCTTCCTCGCGCATGCCGCGGGTGGTCAGCGCCGCGGTGCCGAGACGCACTCCCGAGGCCACCAGAGGCGGGTTTTGATCGTAGGGGATGGTGTTTTTGTTCACCGTGATGGCGGCGGCTTCCAGCGATTTTTCGGCCACCTTGCCGGTGCTCCCGGCGCTCGCTACGTCGACCAGGCAGAGGTGGTTGTCCGTCCCGCCGGAGACGATGCGAAAACCGTTCGCCGTAAGGCGAGTCGCCAGCGCCCGGGCATTCGCCACGATCTGCTGCTGGTAGGCACGGAACTCGGGGGCCAGAGCCTCTTTGAACGCCACCGCCTTGGCGGCGATGATATGCATCAGGGGGCCGCCCTGGAGACCGGGGAAGACGGCGCGATCGAGATCCTTGGCGAACTGCTCCCGGCACATCACCATGCCGGCGCGCGGCCCGCGAAGCGTCTTGTGGGTGGTCGTGGTCACAAAATCGCAGAATGGCACGGGCGACGGGTGGACGCCCGCCGCCACCAGGCCGGCGATGTGCGCGATGTCCGCCATCAGCAAGGCTCCCGCCTGGTCGGCGATGGCGCGGAAACGCGCGAAGTCGATCACCCGGCTGTAGGCCGAGGCGCCGCAGATGATCAGCTTCGGCCGCTCGGCGACGGCCAAGCGCTCCGCCTCGTCGTAGTCGATGGTCTCCGTCTGCCGGTCCACGCCGTAGGCCACGACGCGGAAGTCGCGGCCTGAATACGAGAGGCGGTGGCCGTGGGTGAGGTGGCCGCCGGACGAGAGGTCCATTCCCATGAGCTTGTCGCCGGGTTTCAGGAAGCCGAAGTAGACGGCCATGTTGGCCGAGGTGCCGCTGTGGGGCTGGACGTTGACGTGCTCGGCGCCGAAGATCTCGCGGGCTCTCTCGATGGCCAGCCGCTCCACCACGTCGACGTACTCACAGCCGCCGTAGTAGCGCCGTCCGGGATACCCCTCGGCGTACTTGTTGGTCATCACGCTGCCGGCCGCTTCCAGCACGGCGCGGCTGACGAAGTTCTCGGAAGCGATCAGCTCGAGTCCGAAATTCTGGCGGGCTCGCTCGTCGGCGATGGCCTGGTAGACCTCCGGATCGACGGCTTTCAGGGATCGGTAATCGGACATTCAGAGGCTCCTCGGGACGGCGCCGGAAGCCGTCCCGAGCGGATTCCGGCAGTCGTGGACTTGCAAGCACGAACAGCGCGCGAACGGGGATAACGGAGCGTATGGGGGCCGGCCCCCCGGGGCATGAGTGGCCGGATCAGCTCTCTTTGGGCTCCTCGGGCTTGGACTCGTCCGGCGTGGCCGGATCCGGTGCGGGTACCAGCTTCGCCTTCGGCTTGGGCTCCGCTTTCGGCTTGGGCTCCGCTTTGAGCTTGGGTGCCGGCTTTGGCTCGGACTCCGACTTGGTGGCCGTGGCCTTCTTGGCAGCCGGAGCCTTCTTGGCGGCGGGCTTCTTGGTTTCGCCGGAGGGGGGCGGGGCGACCGCGGTGTTGGCGCCACTGGCGGAGCTCTCGGCCGCGGCGGCAGGCGGCACCTTCTTGGGAATGCGCTTGGAGCCGGTGGTGCGCTCCGTGCGGTTCTGATCTTCCAGCGATTGCTGTTTTTTCAGCCGTTTCGACCGGCGATGGCGCCGGCGCTTGAGTTGCCGATCCTTCTCTCTCATGTCCTCTCCTTGGCCAGCCCCAGCACTCGCGATGTAACGTTTCAGCGCTTTCCGGCGGTGTCAGCTTGCCGTACGGGCCGCCCGGTGTCAAGGAAGCCGGTCGCGGGCCGCTGCAGCCCCCTTCATAAAGGAAGGTTGCCGTGCTTCTTCGGCGGCACGCTCGACCGTTTGGCCCCGAGCTGCCGCAACGCCCGCACGATCTCCGGCCGCGTGCGCCGCGGCTCGATGATGGCATCGACAAAGCCGCGCTCGGCGGCGATATAGGGGTTCGAGAACTTGGCCCGGTACTCCGCCACTTTCTCCGCCCGCACCCGGGGCGCCTCGGCACCGGCTTCATCCAGCTCCCGCCGGTAAAGAATGTTGACCGCCCCCTCCGGGCCCATCACCGCGATCTCCGCCGTCGGATAGGCGAAGTTGACGTCGGTCCGCAGGTGCTTGCTCGACATGACGCAGTAGGCCCCGCCGTAAGCCTTGCGGGTGATGACGGTGATCTTCGGCACCGTCGCCTCGGCGTAGGCATAGAGGAGCTTCGCCCCGTGCTTGATGATGCCGCCATACTCCTGGTTGGTGCCGGGGAGGAACCCGGGCACGTCCTCGAAGGTGACGAGCGGAATGTTGAAAGCGTCGCAGAAGCGCACGAACCGCGCCCCCTTGAGCGAGGCGTCGATGTCCAGCACACCCGCCAGCCAGGCCGGCTGGTTGGCGACGATCCCCACGCTGCGGTTGCCCAGGCGGGCAAAGCCGACCACGATGTTGCGCGCGTACTGCGCGTGCACCTCGAGGAACTTGCCGTCGTCCACCACGGCGGCGATGAGCTGCTTGATGTCATACGGCTTGTTGGGATCCTCGGGCACCAAGGTATCCAGAGCCTCGGACTCGCGGTTCGGATCGTCGTCGCTGCTGGCCGGCGGCGGATCGTCGAGGTTGTTGCTGGGGAGATAGGAGAGCAGCTCGCGGATGGCGGCCAGGCAGGCGGCGTCGCTCGCCACGGTGAAGTGGCAGACGCCGCTCTTCGCCGCGTGCGTCGAGGCGCCGCCCAGCTCTTCCTTGGTGACCTCCTCATGGGTGACGGTACGGATGACCTCCGGGCCGGTGACGAACATGTAGCTCGTCTCCTCGACCATGAGGATGAAATCGGTGATCGCCGGCGAGTAGACGGCGCCACCCGCGCACGGCCCGAGGATGGCGCTGATCTGCGGGATCACGCCCGAGGCGAGGGTATTGCGCAGGAAGATGTCGGCGTAACCGCCCAGCGAGGCCACGCCTTCCTGGATACGGGCGCCGCCGGAGTCGTTGAGACCGATCAGCGGCGCGCCGTTCTCCATCGCGAGGTCCATCACCTTGCAGATCTTGGCGGCGTTGGTCTCCGAGAGCGAGCCGCCGAAGACGGTGAAGTCCTGGGCGAAGAGATAGACCAGCCTGCCCTCGACCGTGCCGTAACCGCAGACCACGCCGTCGCCGGGAATGGTGACCTTGTCCATCCCGAAATCGCGGCACCGGTGGGTGACGAGCGCATCGATCTCGACAAAGGAGCCGGCGTCGAGAAGAAGCTCGACCCGCTCCCGGGCGGTGAGCTTGCCCGCCGCGTGCTGCTTGTCGATGCGGTCCTGGCCGCCGCCGAGCTCCGCCGCCGCCAAGCGGCGCTTCAGCTCCTCGATCTGTCGGGCACGGACGGGCGTGACGGGCGGCATGGCGCGGGGGATCTTACCGCATGGTTGATGTCCACCCCACCGCCCAGGACCCTCATCACCCCGGCCCTCTTCTCCCGACCCCCTCGCCCCCCTCACCGGGAGAAGAGGGAGAACAGCAAGAACGCTCCGGCCGGTTTCCCCTCTCCCGGGGCGGGGTGTGGGGCGGTCGGGAGAGGGGTAGGGGTGAGGGTCTTGGGTGGGGGAACGCCACAGCCTCGTGGTCAGCTGCCTAAGACCGTGGTTATACAATCCGCCTCCCATGCCGTTTTCCCGTCTCGATGCCGCAGCCGTTGCCCGCACCCTCTCCCAGATCGCCGAGCAGCCCGAGGACGTGGTGGACGCTTTTTTCGAGCGCCGCGAGGAGGTGGAGGTGGCGCCGGAGGGCGATCCTGGGGCCTTGAGAGTGTGGCGGGAGGAGGGGTTCGCGGTGCGCCTGGTGCGCGACGGGCATACCTGGCTCGCCTCGCGGGACACCATCGAGCCGAAGCCGTTCGCCGAGGCGCTGCGCCAGGTGGCGCGCGCCTTCTCCGCCGCCACCTATCCCGAGCCGACGCTGGAGGTCGGCCCTCCCGAGCCGGTTGCGGCATTCGATCTCCTGGAGTTTCCCGCCGCGCTGTCGCGGGCGGTTCGCGCCCACCACGTGGGATTTCCCCTGCGCGTCGCCGTGCGCCGGCATCGCCGCTGGGTGCAGGTAGTGGGACCGCGGCTGGTGGGATCGCCCGAGCACGAAACTTTCTTCAGCCTGACGGCCGAATCGACCTGGGGGCGCTACGGCGCGCTGCTGCCACGGCTCGACGCCGGCGCCGCGGCGGAGATCGCCGGCGCCGTCGTGGCCCTCTTCCGCACCCGCCAATCCCTTCCGCCGGCTCCCGTGCGCGGCACGGTGGTCCTGGGGCCGGCGGCGGTCGCCGTGCTGCTCCACGAAGCGGTGGCTCACGCCCTGGAGGCGGACACCCTGGCCCAGGGGGGAAACCCGGAAGCGGCGGTGGGAGTCGCCATGGCGGCAGCCTGCCTGGACGTGCTGGACGATCCGGCGGCGGCTCCCGAGGGAGTGCGGCGGAGCACCGACGACGAGGGCGCGCCCGTCGTCCGCCGCTGGCTGCTGCGCGGCGGCATCGTCGAGCAACCGCTGGCCGACGCGCTCTGGGCGCGGACCTCGCCGGTGTTGCTGCCGGGCGCGGGCCGGCGCGGCACGCGCCACCTGCCGCCGGGTCCACGCTCCAGCCATCTGGAGGTCCTGGCTGGCGAGACGGCACTGGAGGATCTGCTCACCGGTGCCGAGGAGGGTCTCTACTTCGCCGAAGCCAGCCGCGGCCAGCTCGATCCGCTGTCCGGCGAGTTCGTTCTCTATCTCCCCTTTGGCCAGCGCTTCCGGCGCGGCGGCCTGCACGAAGCCGTGGGCGCGTGCTCGCTGCGGGGCCGGGTGTCGGACCTGCTGACCCGGGTGGTGGCCGTGGGCGCCGAATCGCGTCCGGCCGGCGCCGGCTGGTGCGCCAAAGGGGGCCAAAAAATGCCGGTGTGGGCCACCGCGCCGGCGCTGCGGCTGGAAGGCGTCGAGGTGTCGCCGTGAGCCCGCCCGCCGAGATCAAGCTCGACGAGATCCTGCGCTCGCTGCTGAAGCGCCACCTGACGGACGCCGAGATCTACGTCAAGCGCGGACGCTCCCGGCGGCTGGAGCGGACGCCGGTCACCGAAACCTCTTCGACCAGTCAGGAGCGCGCCTGGGCGGTGCGGGCCGGCAACCGCCGCGCCTCCTTCTTCGCCGCCGCCACCGGCGATCCCACGCCGGCCGGCCCCTGGCCCGAGCCCGCTCCCGGCCATTCCCTGGAGCTTCCCGAGCCGCAGACCGTCCCAGCGTGGAACGAGCCGTCGGACTTCGATACCCCCCTGATCGGCGAGCGCGAGGGGCTCAAGCTGCTGGAGAGCCTGGGGCGGGAGCTGATCTCCGAGCTGCCGGACTCCCGCATGCTGAGGGCGGTGCTGGAGGACGGCTCGAGCGAGGCCGAGCTGGCCAACAGCCGGGGTGTGCGGGCAAGGACCCGGCAGCGCATCTCTACCTTATATATAGAGGCCGCGGGACCTGGCCGGCCCGCGGTGCAGGCGAGCCTCTACGTGGCGGCGCGGGAGCCCCGCCGTTTTCATCCCACGGCGCTCGCCCGGCGCCTGGCGGACCGCCTCGCCGTCGCCGCCGCCGGAGCGGCCCCGGAGCGCGATACGGGAGAGATCCTGCTCGCTCCCGCCGTGGCGGCCCGGCTGCTGGCCGGTTTGCTCCCCCTGCTGGTGGGACCCGGGCCGGGCAGCCGCCTGACCGGGGCCAGAGGCCGCTTCGGTAGCGAGAAGGTGACCTTGATCGACAACGGCCGCCTGCCTGGAGGCGCGTTCGAGGCGCCGGTGGATGGCGAGGGAGTGCCCACCCGCGAGGTGGTGCTGGTCGAGGGAGGAAACTTCCACCAGCCCCTCCTCGCCTGGTGGCAGGAGGTGGCGGCTCACGGCCAGCCTTCCGGCATCACCCGCCGCCCCAGCTGGCGCGACCTCCCCACGCCTGGTCCCACGCACCTCTTTCTCAAGCCTGATCCCCGCACCTCCGTCGCCGCGCTTCTCGGCTCGGTAAGCCAGGGCTACTACCTCATCGACGTCACCGGCGCCGGCAGGTTCGATCTGGCGGCGGACCGCTTCGCCCTCCCCGTCTGCGGCTTCGCCGTCGCCGCCGGCCGGGCCAGCGCCCCGGTCTCCGGCGCCTGGCTTTGCGGCGGCATCGGCGCGTTCCTACGCAACGTCGCCGCCGTCGGCCGGGACCTCACCTTCCACCCGCTGGACGGGATGATCGGCTCTCCCACTGTGCTGGCCACGGGACTGGAGCTGCGGGCGGGGGCGGAGTAGGCTCTGGTCATGGTGCCTGACCCACTCATCACGTCCTCTCCAGAGCGGCTCAGCGGCACGCCGGTCTTCGCCGGCACCAGGGTCCCCGTGCAGACGCTGATCGACTATCTCGAAGGGGGCGATCCTCTCGGCTCCTTCCTCGCCGACTTCCCCTCGGTGACGCGCGAGCACGCCGTTGCGGTCCTGGATCTGGCGAAAACACGCCTGAGCTGTTGAATCCTCCTCCTCGCGGACGAATTACCTGTAAAATCGTCCGCGATGAGGACGAATTTACAGCGATTTCGGTTTTTGCGCCGCCAGCTCGGCCCACTCTCCAGCCCCCGCCTGATCCTCCTGACCGGCGCCCGGCAGACGGGGAAGACCACGCTGTCGAGGGCCGTCTATCCCGATCTGGCGTACTTCAACCTCGATGCGCCGGAGCAGCGGGAGGCGATTCGGGAGATCCGGGCAGACGCCTGGACTTCTACGGTGGGGCCGGCCATCCTGGACGAGGCGCAGAAGGAACCCAGCCTTTTCGACAAGGTGAAGTTCGCCTTCGATGCAGGCCAGATCACCCAGACCGTCCTCTTGGGCTCCTCCCAGATCCTGATGTTGCAGCGGGTGCGTGAGACTCTGGCCGGCAGGGCGTTCGTCTACGAGCTCTGGCCGCTGATGGCGAGCGAGCTCCTTCACGACGCCGATGCCGATCCGGAGACCCCCCTCATCGACCGGCTGTTCCGGGATCCTGGGACTGCAGACGAGATCTTCGCCGAGCTCCCCTCGGTTCGGCTGGGGCAACCGGCGACACAGGCCGCGGCCGCCATCGACTATCTCCAGCGTTGGGGCGGCATGCCGGCACTCCTCCCGCTGCCGGATGGCGAGCGCACCAAGTGGCTCCAGTCGTACGATGCCACCTATCTCGAGCGGGATCTGGGAGACTTGACCCGGCTCGACGACCTCATGCCTTTCCGGCGCTTCCAACAGCTCTGCGCCCTCCGCTCAGGGTCTCTATTGTCCTACTCCAGCCTTGCCCAAGACGCGGGGCTCTCACCGACTACCAGCCGCCGCTACATCGAATACTTGCGGATCTCCTATCAGGCGTTCCTGATGCAACCGTACGCGACCAACCTTACCAGCGCAGTGGTCAAGGCTCCCAAGGTGTATTGGATTGATCTTGGGCTCTGGCGACACCTCACTCGCTATCAGGGACCGGTCACAGGGCAAGTCTTCGAGACCTTGGTGGTCACCGAGATCCACAAGTGGGTCAAGACCGCCGAGCTGCCGGTCGACCTCAGCTTCTATCGGACGCGATCGGGCCTGGAAATCGACCTCCTGGTGACCACGCCTCATGGAGTCTGGGGGATCGAGGCCAAGGCCGGGCGCCAGCCGGGACCATCGGACTGGCGCGCCTTGCGCGAGGTGGGCGAGGCCCTGGGCCATGCATGGCGAGGCGGTCTGGTGATCTATTCCGGACCCGCGGTGCGGCGGCTCGACACCAACATCTGGGCGGTTCCAATCGACCGGCTCCTGGCCTGATTGGGCGTTGTGCTACCATCCCGCCGCTCCGGGTCGTCACAGGAATGCCGTTGGTTCGTAACACCTCCGCAGGAGGGAGCGCATGGGGAAGGTCGACGCCGTCATCCGCTGGTTCATGCCCAAGGAAGAGCGGTTCCACGAGCTGTTCGCCAAGGACACGGCGAATCTGCTGCGGGCCGCCCGCCTGTTTGCGGATTTCTCTCAGGGGACCTCGATCGAGGTCCGCAGGGTCAAGGTGGCGGAGCTCAAGGACCGCGAGCACGAGGGCGACCGCATCACCCGCCAGATCTTCGACGCCCTGAACTCGACGTTCATCACTCCCTTCGACCGCGAGGACATCCGTTCGCTCGCCACCGACCTCGACGACGTCCTCGACTCGCTGGAGGGCGTGGCCCAGTACCTCGTCATCTTCGAGCTCGCCGAGGCCCCCGAAGGGCTGCGCCAGTTCGCCGACATCCTGGTGGAGATGGCGGGCGAGGTCGAGAAGATCACCGAG
>DATIOS010000366.1:0-3125 GCA_035472915.1 Thermoanaerobaculia bacterium | reverse complement strand
GTTACCTGCTTAACCTGTATAACGCCTTCAGGGCAGGTGATTGGGGCCGGTTCCTTTTCGACCCTAAAGGCTTGGCCGGGCTGATATTGTTCTGGTCGATGCTCGGGATGGTCGCGAGCTTTTTCCTCCCGGCCTTGTCTGCACTTACGCCGCTGTTCATCGTCTTGGTGGTACTCGCAGCCCTGACTGGAGTGGTGCTCTCCGAACCGCTGAAACACCTAGTGACGCGGACCACGCGAAGCCCATCGACTTTTCTTAAACTCTCTCGCAGGATTCGGCCACGGCGGTCAGTCGGGTAAGGGTAGTCACCCTTCAGACTCCTCGTCCACTCCCACACGTTTCCACTCATCTCCTCACACCTCCAGGGACTCGCCCCTCCGGGGAAACAACCGACGGTACTGACCCGGCCGATCCCCGTTTCGTCGAAATTGGCCTTCTCGGTATCCGCCTCCTCTCCCCAGGGATAGATCCGGCCGTCCGCGCCCCGTGCCGCCTTCTCCCACTCGGCTTCGGACGGCAAGGTCACCTCCCAGCCCGTCTCCAAGCGGCCCGTTTGGCGCCATCTCTCCGTCAGCCACTTGCAGAAGGCCACCGCCTCGGGCCAAGTCACCAGCACCACCGGTTCGTTGTCGGAACCTTGCAGGCTGGCCTGATTCTTGGGCTGGCAGCCGCTCGCCGCCACATACTCGCGGAATTGCGCCACGGTCACCGGATACCGGGCAAGCTCGTACTCGTAGGGTAGGTTACTTTTATGCTTTGGCTTCTCGTCATTGTAGGCCTGCGCGTCCTCCTCTCCGCTGCCCATGAGGAAAGGTCCCACCGGGATGCGGCGAAATTCCATCCCGTCGACCGTCATCACTTCCCGGCGGGGATCTCCCAGGAGGGCGAGCGTCCGCCCTGCGAGCGCACGCTCGGTCGTGGGAAAACGGCCGTCCCGGAGGAGATGGACCAGCCAGAGCCGCAGGCGATCCAGCTTGGGACGGTTCTGTGGGCTCACCTGCGACAGGTCGGCCGACTCGGCGACCATCTGACCAGCGAGTTGTGCACCCCAGGCGTCAGACAGCGTACTCTCGGGATCGTTCGGCTCCCGCCAGCAGAGGGCGTCAGAGAGCTGCCAGACATTCGCCTTCGATCCTCGCGCGGCCTTTGCTCCGGCAAGCAGGACGACCTCTCGCCAGCGGCCTGGATCTTCTCGGCCGAGCTCGGCGACGCGGTCGGGGAACGACTCGCCGGTGAGGTGGCAGGCGGCCAGGTACTCCTGGAACGTCCGGTGAGGAAAAGTGTAGACGCCGACTCCTCGCGGCTCCAGCAGGCCGGCGCGGTCGCGCAGGTACTCCACGAGGAGAAATTGATTGGCTTGAGGACGCAGGCGCATCAGGCGGCCGGCGAGGCGGTCTTCATCGAGATCCGCCGTGCCGACAGCGTCCGGCTGGGAGGCGTGAGCCTCGTAGGCCAACTCTTCGAGCACCACACGCACCGTTTCCTTGCCTGCGTCCAGGAACTGGGCGAGGCTCGGCTGGCGGATCTTCGGCTGGCCATCGCTCCCAAGGACCACGCGTTGCCGCTCCCAGGACTCCAGAAGGAGGTCCACGGCTCCGGCGTACAGCTCCTCTCGCCGCTCTGGAAGGCTGCCGCCGCGCCAGGCGTGCAGGCTCGCCGTCAACGCGAGCAGCAGGGGGCGCTCGGCGAGACCGCGCAGCCGGTCACTGCCGAAGACCGCCTGCTTGAGCAGCGCCGCCCGGCCCTTGGCATCCTCGGGCTTGAGCCGGCCGAGAACCGCCATGTGGGCGTACCACCGGTCCACAAACCTTTGGATCTGCCCGTTGCTGAACGGTGCCAGCACGGCCTCTGAGAAGTCCGGCAGCCGCCAGTCCTGGTTGCGATAAGCGTAGGTGCGGCTGGTGAGGAGGACCCGACCCTTGGCGAGACCCTGGACGAAGCCCTCAACGACCAGGCGGATCTGCTCCCGCCGGCTCTCCGCCTCGGGCACCTCGTCCAGACCGTCGAGCAGGACCAGGCTCGGCTTGGAGAGAAGGTGTTCCTTGAGATGCGGGAACCACTCACCAAGCCCGGCTTCGGTCAAATCCTCTTTGAGGAAACCCCACAAATGCCGGGCCGTGGCGCGCTCGCCCGGTTGCGGCAGGCCCCGGGCTGCGAAATCCCGCAGGACCACGCGGACCGGCAGGAGGGCTCCGTGATCCCAGGGCTGGGGCTTCTCCTCCCGATCCCCATCCCATCGATCCTTCGAAGGCAGGAGCGCCTTGAGCAGCTCCAAGTTGAGGCCGGGCAGACCCAGCCTCTCCCCGGCAAGACAGAGAGCGACGAAGTTGGCAAAGGTGGTCTTGCCGCTGCCGGGGTCGCCGAGCAGCACGAGGCGCGGATGGCGGTTGAGTTGGGCGAGGGCGGAGAGCCGGGGAACCTCAGGGCGCAGCTCGGCGAGCCTGGTGGCGTGGGCTTCCTCGTCCGGCGACAGCGTCAATAGGGCAGTGTAGACGGCGTCGAGGCTCAGGCAGGCGTCGCGCTCCCCGGATGCGAGGCCCGGGTCCACGCCGCCGAGGGCGAGGGGTCGCGTCTGCTGCACCAGCCGGTGGAGATAGGCGGTGCGGAGATCCTCCTCGCTGGCGCCGGGGGGAGGCGGGTTGTAGATGATGTCCCGCCCGGCGGCCATCGCCTTCTCGCCAGCGACGACGTTCCGGTTTCCTTGGGCCAAGGCACCCGAGCCTTGAAGCTGTGCCTTCAAGGCGGCGTTCTCGGCCCTGAGCCTGGCGACCTCCTCGGAGTCTGCTGCTGGTTCAGCCATATCCCTTTGCTTCTCGTGGAAGATTCAAGGATATCTGAAAGCGTTGGCGGTCTGGGGTTGCCTTCAAGCGCAACAGGTCTTCAGGCCTGAAGGGCCGAGATTCTTATAGGGGTAGGGAGAGCCGGTTGAGTTCCCGGCCCCCCCTCCCTCCGAACCGGACGTGCGGATCTCCCGCATCCGGCCCGAAGCCGAAGGTAACTGCGTCGCCGCGAGGCGGGGTGGGGAGCAATCGGAGGCGAGGGACCAGTCCGCAGGAGGACAAACTCGATTCGGCTTGACGTTCCCGGCGAGCCTGCTAGCCAATGGTGAAGCCTGGACCCCGTGA
>DATIOS010000365.1:0-2471 GCA_035472915.1 Thermoanaerobaculia bacterium | reverse complement strand
CGTCTCCGAGGCGGGAGCAGCGACCCGATCAATCCTAACCCGTGGCGGGGAGATTCGGGACCCAGCGTTCGAAAAGAAACCGGCGACCACCGAGAGGCGGCATCGCCCCGTCTTAGATCATCGTGGTTCGGGAGATTCTGGCCGCGGCGGAGACGTGCCGCCGTTGTGGGCCTGCGGTCGTTATCGTGGACGGGCTGGGAACGTCTCTACGTCCTTCGCTGAGAGGTTTCACCCCATGGGGAGTTCGACTGTAAACACCGTCCCCTGCGGTGCATTGTCCTCAACCCGGATCGATCCCTGGTGGTCGGTGACGATGCGGTGGACGATGGCGAGCCCCAAGCCAGTGCCGCGGCCTTTGGTGGAGTAGTAGGGGAGGAAGAGCTTTTCTTTGGCGTCGGGCGAGATGCCGCGGCCGGTGTCGGCCACTTGGATCTCCAGGTGGCCGTCGACTTGGTGGGCCAGGACGCTGACGCGGCCGGGAGCTTCCGTGGCTTCGACGGCGTTGTCCAGGAGGTTGATGAGGGCTCGCTTGACCTGCTCGCCGTCGATCCAGACGGTGGCGAGCGCAGGGTCCACCTCGGAGCCGACTTCGACGCCGGGCTTCAGGTCGCGGTAGAGGTGGAGGGTTTCGGTTACCAGACGGTCGAGGTCCACGGGCGCCGGACGGGGACGGGGCATGCGGGCGTAGCGGGAGAACTCGTCCACCATTCCTTGGAGCGTCACCACTTCGCGGACGATGATGTCCACTCCCTCTTCGATGGCCTGACCGAGTCCGGGGTCTCCCAAGCGGTGCTTGCGCAGCAACCTCTCGGCGGCGAGGCGGATGGGGGTGAGCGGATTTTTGATCTCGTGGGCGATGCGCCGCGCGGCCTCGTTCCAGGCGGCGAGCTGCTGCGCCTTGATCAGCTCCGTCAGGTCTTCGATCACCAGCACCTGCCCCTGCAATCCCCCCTCGGCGTCGCGGAGAGCCGTCACCTTGACGTCGAAAGTCTTCCACTCGCCGCCCAGGGTGAGGTGAACTTCCTTGATGATCCTTTCGTCGGATGATCCCGGTCCGGCCTCGTGCACGACGGCCGCCAGCTTCGCCCTTTCGCGGTCGCCCCAAGCCGCGTCGACGTCCCGTCCCACAACTTCGTCCTCGCGCTGGCGCAGCATGACGAGGGCCGCGCCGTTGCAGGTGAAGATCCTGCCTTCCGAGTCGATGGAGACGACGCCGGCCGCCACGTTCTGCAGGATGGCCGCGATCAGCGCCCGCTCGGTGGCTAGGCGCTCGTTGCTGGTGGTGAGCTCGCGATTGCTGAGCTCCAGCGCTTCCTTGTTGCTGGCCAGCTCCTGGGTCATGCGATTGAAGGAGTCGACCAGCACGCCGAGCTCGTCGTCCGCCTCTACGTCCACGCGGTGCGAAAGGTCGCCGCCGCTGATGAGGCGCGTCCCCTCCGCCAGGGCGAGGATGGGCACCGTCACCCGCCGGGCGAGGTAGAGCCCGGTCCACGAGGAGGCGAGGAGAATGACGAGCGTCACCATCACGAAGAGCAGCATGTGGCTCGCCTTCAGCTCGTCCTTCTGCACCTCGAGCTGGCGGTAGGCCTGGAAGTCCTGCACCAACTGCTCGCGCTGCGCCGAGAGGACGGGATCGAGCAGCGTGCCCACGATGACGATCACCGGCGGACGCACTTTCGCCCGCTCCGCCTCGGTGGTGGGGACAGGCGGCAGGGTCGTCCCGGTCGACGAGGCCACGGCGCCGAGCAGCAGGCTGCCTTTCGTTCCGGCCGCTCCCGCCACGGCGGTGGCTTGGCCTTTCTTCGCCGCCTCTTCCAGGAACGAGCGGTCCGGCTCCGGCAGGTCGCGGATTCCCGTCGGTGTGTCCACCATGGCGTTGACCAGCTCCCGCCCCTCGTAGACCGCGAGAAGATCGAGGTGTTGGCTTTCCAGCAGCTCCGTCATCCGCTGGTTGAGGCGCGGGCGCTGGTGAGGATCGCGCAGGTCGACGCCGCGGATCTCCTGGAGCACCTTGGCGGCATCGCGGAGGTTCGTCTTCTCGATCTGGTCGTAGAGGGCCTGGGCCACGGCGTTTCCCCGCTCCAGGACGGGCGCCACCGGCGTGTTGAACCAGCGGTCGATCGATCCCTGGAGCAGCTCCGTGGCGATGGCGAACAGGAGCAGCACGGGGATCAGCGACATGCCGACGTACGTGGCCACGAGCTTGAACTTGAACGCCGAGCCGAGAACCCGCTGGCGGCGCTCTACGAGTAGCTTGATGACATTGCGCAGCAGGACGAAAAGGACGCCCAGGATGAGGATGACGTTGACGTCCCAAAGCACGAACATCAGCACCCGGTTGGTCACCAGCGCCGACGGCAGGTCGCGCCCCCGTTCGGCCATGTAGAACAGGGCCGTGAACAGGAGGACCAGGGCGGCAAAACCGCCGATGATCAGGCGGTAGTTCTTGCGGTGGCGGAGGAGTTTGGCTC
>DATIOS010000364.1:0-3358 GCA_035472915.1 Thermoanaerobaculia bacterium | reverse complement strand
CAAGGTCAGGCGCTCGTTCGTCTTGCAGGTGAAGCACCAGTCGGCCGTCACGTCCACGAACACGAGCTGGCCGCCCGCCGTCAGCGACTCCGCCTTGGCGCGATCGAAGGTCACCCAGGGGATCAGGCCCGCGGGTTTCGTGGCGAGCCGTGAGTTGGCCTCGCCGCGGGAGCCAGCCGCCACCACCAGGGTGATTACCACCGCGGCCACCAGACCGGCGATGGCGGCGCCGCGGCCGGCCCGGCCCCGGGCGACCCGGTGCTGCAGCCAGGTGAAGAGGGCGATTGCCAGCAGTCCGAGCTGGATCAGCGCGAGATGCTCCGGCGACACCTGCGACGACAGGATGAAGAACAGCCACACCGCCGAGCCCGCCAGCAGGAAGCCCATGACGCCCCGCACCGTCTCCATCCAGGCGCCGGGCTTGGGAAGGAGGCGCGCGATGCCGGGCGCCGCCGCCACCAGCAGATAGGGAAGGGCCATGCCGAGACCCAGAGCGGTGAACATGGCGAAGATCACGAGCCCCGTCTGCGCCAGGGCGAAGCTGATCGCCGTGCCCAGGAACGGCGCCGAGCAGGGCGTCGCCATCAGCGTCGCGAAGAGGCCCGAGGCGAAGTGGCCGGCGACGCCCTCGCGGGGACCGGAGCCCGCCAGGTCGGCCAGCGCTCCCGGCAGGTGGATGTCGAACAGGCCCCAGAGGTTGAGACAGAAGAGGACGACCACCACAGCCAGGAAGGCGACGAAGCCGGGCCGCTGGAACTGCACTCCCCAGCCCACCGCGGCGCCGGCCGCTCGCGCGCCGATGGCCGCGAGCGCGAGGGCCCAGAACGAGGCGAGCATGCCCGCCGCCGTCGCCAGCGCGCCGCGAGACACCTCGGCGCGGCCGTGGGCGGCGCTACGCACCAGCCCGAAGATCTTCAGCGACAGCACCGGCAGCACGCACGGCATGACGTTGAGCACGAGACCGCCGAGGAGAGCGAGGAACAGCATGAGCGCCAGGCTGGTCCCGCTTGTCCCAGTTGTTCCGGCCGTTCGGTCGGCATTTCCGATGCGGTCCTGGATCGAGGGGAACGAAGCACCCGTCGGGCCGCTTGCCGCTGGACGGTTGAAGAGCTCCGAACGCTGCGGTTTCCCGCCCGGACCGACCGTGATCTGGATCTTCGCCTCGGCGGTCACCGGCGGCAGGCACTGGGAGTCGTTGCACGCCTGATAGCGCAGCGCAGCTTCGACCGGGTAGGTACCCGGCTTGGTGCCGGCAGGCACCTGGGTCTGCGTGACGATGACCACGTCGCCGGCGTAGACGGCCAGCGGCATCTTCTCGAAAGAGAAGGTCTTCATCTCGGCGGCCGGGTATCGTGTCTCCTGCGGCAGCCAGCCGGCCGGCAGCTTCACGGTCAGCACCGTGGGAATCAGATACTCGAAGGTCGGCTTGTGGGCGTTGACGTGCCAGCCGGGCTCGATCGTCACCAGCGCTGCGATCCTGGCGGGCTTGCCGGCGTCGTAGGCCGTGTTGTCCACGCTGAGCACGAACGTGGCCTTCTTCTGCTTCGGAATCTGGGCTCCGGCGGGAGCCACGGCCATCCCGATTCCCAAGGACAGGAAGAGGCTCAGTAGGACAAGGAATCGCGGGATGTGCCGTCTCGACATGGGATCGCCCCTCTCGGTCTGTGACGGGGAACAGTGGGCGGGGGGATTTTATGCCCTGGGGAGCACGGCTGTTTCTTGGGCTTAGCGTAGGGGCGGGTCTGGACGGGTGGGCGGTGGCTCGACCCGCCCTGCAATGCCGAGACATCCTATCCAGGGCGGGTCGAGCCACCAACCTGCCGTCCAGACCCGCCCCTACGCTAGGCCAAGAGTGAGGGAGTCCCGTAGGGTGACGCTGATGATACGATCCGCGCCCGTGAAACTCTCAGCCCGCGCGTCCGCCATCGGTGAGTCCGCCACCCTCCGGGTGACGCGGCGTGCCACGGAGCTGCGGGCGCAGGGCGTCGCCGTCGTGGATCTGGGGGCTGGCGAGCCGGATTTCAACTCGCCGCCGGTGGCGGTGGAAGCGGCCCGGCGAGCTCTTGCGGAGGGCTTCACCCGCTACACTCCCGGCAGCGGCCTGCCTGCTTTGCGCACGGCTGTGGCCGACTCGTTCCAGCGGCGTTTCGGAACGCCTTGGAAGGCCGCGGACTCGGTGATCACGGTCGGCGGCAAGGGGGCGCTCTTCGAGCTCGCTCTCGCGGTTTTCGACTCCGGCCAGGAAGTGGTGCTGCCGTCGCCCTATTGGGTGACCTTTCCGGAGCAGGTCCGGTTCTGCGGCGCCCGTCCCGTGATGGTGCCCACCTGTGGCGAGGACGGCTTCCGCATCCACGCCGAGCCCCTGATCGAGGCGGCGACGGAACGTACCCGGGCCTTCCTCATCAACTCGCCGTGCAATCCCACGGGGGGCGTGATGAGCGCGGAGGATCTGCGGCGACTCGTCGTCTTTGCCGCCGAGCGGGAGATCCTGGTGATCGCTGACGAGACCTACGAGCGTTTCGTCTACGACGAGCCTCACGCCAGTGCCGCGGCCCTCGCCGCCGAGTTTCCGGACACGGTCGCGTTGGTGGGCTCCTTCTCCAAGACCTACGCCATGACCGGCTGGCGCCTCGGCTACCTGCTGGGACCGGCGCCGGTGGTCAAGGCGGTGGAGAACATCCAGAGCCACGCCACCTCCAATGCCACATCCTTCGCCATGGTGGGCGCCCTGGAGGCCCTGCTCCACGCCGAGCCGTACGTCGAGAAGATGTTGGCCGAGTACCACGCCCGCCGCGACATGCTGGTGCCGCTGCTCAATGGCATCCCGGGCTTCCGCTGCCGGCCGCCGCACGGCGCCTTCTACGCTTTTCCGGACGTTTCGGCCTGCTTCCGCCCCGGCCGGCAAGACTCCGTAGCCCTCGCCGAATACCTCCTCGAAGAGGCCGGCGTGGCCACGGTCCCCGGCGCTGCCTTCGGCGCCGAAGCTCACCTTCGGCTCTCCTTCGCCTGCTCCCGGGCCACCCTGACGGAAGGGTTGGAACGGATCGCCGCGGCGCTGGCGACCTGACCTGCTCGATAATTTCCAGAGATCTTTCGGAGGAGAATAATGAAGAATCAGCTCGCATCGTTCCGCGGGGCCGCCACATTGTTCGCGGTCGCGGGAATCCTGATGGTGCTCATTGCAGCGCCCGCTTCGGCCCAGACGGCGCCTGGCAAGGGCGCCAAACCCACCGTCGAGGACGCGCGCAAGTTCCTCGCCGACGCCTCGGCCCGCCTGTTCGACTTGACGGTCGAGTCCGGCCGCGCCACGTGGGTGCAGGAAACTTTCATCACCTACGACACGGAGATCCTCGCCGCC
>DATIOS010000363.1:0-17650 GCA_035472915.1 Thermoanaerobaculia bacterium | reverse complement strand
CCAACGCAGGCCGATGTTGGCCGTCAGGTTGCCAAGGGCGATGGTGTCCTGGGCATAGGCGTTGGAGTAGTCGATCTTGACGTCGGGCGTGGCGGCACGGGACAGGATGAGGAGCGGGAAGTTGCCGCCGAGCGTGAGCTGGAGCCCGCTGCCCGGCCAGTTGACGAGCGACGACGATTCCGCCGTGCGGTAGCCGGCGCCATATTTGAGCTCGTTCGAGACGTTACCGAGGTTGAAGAAGCTCGAGCCGTCCAGCTTGCCCTGCTCCTGCGGCCGCTCAATCTGCTGGGAGATGAAGCTGTTGTGCCACACCAGGGTGGCGTCGCGGAACGGAGTCTTGTCGCCACCCTCGGGGATGAGCTCGAAGCCGCCGTTGACCTTGGAGTACATGCCGGTAGCGAAGAAGTTGCTGTTGAAGACCTGAGTGTCCTCCACTTTCCAAGTGGTGGGAGAGGGGCCGAAGTTCCCCTGATCCCAAGTGGTTTCCTGCGGCCGGGTCGGGCTGGCGTTGCGGCCGAGCTTGACCTTTTCGCTCTGCCAGATGAAACCGGTGGCCGAGTTGCTGGATGAAACTTGAGCGTTCAGCTTGGAGTTCCAATCCTTGAGCGTGGTTTTGTCGCTGAAGTCGTTGATCGTCAGCAGGTTGATCTGCGGCTTGGCGTACGAGCCCCAGATCCACAAGCGGTCCTTGACGATCGGCCCGCCGAGCTCGGCGCCATAGTCCTCGATCTTGTCGATACGGTTGCCCTGCTTGAAAGCGGTCTGGGCGTTATTGCCGTTCCAGGCACCCGCCTGGCCGAGGTCGCTGTTCTTGAACGACAGGTCGGACTGCATGCCGCCGGAGGACAGCAGGTACCGGCCGGAGCCACGCCACTCGTTGGTGCCGCGCTTGGTGACCATGTTGAGCACCACGCCGCCGGTGGCGATGGAGGCGTCGCTGCCGCCGGTCGTCACCTGCATCTCCTCGAAGGCGTCGAAGTCGTAGTAGCCGGGCGAAGAGCCGAGGGCGGCCATGTCGGTGATCACCACGCCGTCCATCGACCACACCGCCTGATCGCCGCAGGACCCGGGTCCGACGTAATTCGACTGTTGACCGCTCTCGCTGCCGCCGACGTTGACCCTGTCGGTCAGCACGCCGGGAGTGGATTGCAGCACGGCCCAGGGATCGCGGGCCGAGGGAATCCGCTCGAGGTCGGCGTTGGTCACCGTGTTGCCACTGGAGAAGCGCCGGGGATCGAGCAGCGGTTGATCCACCTTCTCGGCGACGACGTTGATGACGTCGGTCACCGCCGCCGGCAACGTCAGGTCGATGCTGGTGTTACGGCCGACGTTGACCACCAGGTCGCTGGCCTCGAAGGGGGAGTACCCTTGCAGCTCCGCCCTCACGGTGTAGTTGCTGCTCGGGGCCAGGCCGGGGAAGCGAAATCGTCCCAGGGCGTCGGTGACCTTGACCTGGGTCGCGCCGCCGCCTGAAAGGGTGACGGTGGCGCCGGGAAGGAGCCCGCCGTTCGGGTCCTTGACGGTGCCATAGAGATTGCCGCTCTCGAGCTGCGCCAGCGCCGGCAGGGCGAGGAGCAACAGCAGGACGCTGATTGAAAGCGCGCGGATGGAAAACCAATAAGGCTTCATGAAGTCGAACCTCCTTGTCAGCAAACCGTTGATGTTCAGACACACGAATCGATCAGCGCATTCCGTGGATACCTTTCGCTCCACCTCCTTTCACAACCTGCAAGCTCTATAGAGCAAGGGCTGTGCCGCGTTTGCCAGCAGTGCGACAGATTGGCCTTAAACCTCGGCCCCCATTGTGTTTGAGGAGAATCCTGGCGAATCTTCTAATTCCTGACCTTCCAGAAAATTGGATCGATTTTCCGGCGGCGCGGTCTCAGCGCCCGGTTTAATATCCGCCGCTGGTCACGAATCCCCGCCACTCGTCCCGGGTGCTTTCGCAATTCGTCCCGCGGAGCGCGAAGCGAACCGGTTCAGGACCCAAAATCCGAAAGTTTGAACGCCTGATCGATTCCAGCCAGGACTCGCTCAGGCCGCCGCCCGGTCCGCCGGGATGGCCGGCGCCCTGCCCTGAGAGGCAGCGGCTTGACCCACCCCTTCCGCTTTCCTTGCGCCTTCGAGTAGAATTGGCTCTTCGGGAGTCAGGGGCAACTTCCCCGGCGATGGGCCGTAAGAAAAACCGGCAGGTGGTCCACCCGGGGCTCACGAGGAGAATTCATGGCAGCGGACAAGCCTTCGCTGGAAGGCCTGCGGATCGACCGCGCGACGGAGGCGGAGAGCTCCGGCGGACGGGGACGCTGGTGGATCGTCCTGCTCATTTTGGCGGCGCTGGGCTCTGGCGTTGCCTGGTGGCTGCTGCGGCCCCGGCCGGTTCAGGTGCGCACGGCGGCGGCCCAGGCGCGTTCCGGCGGCGCGGAGGCCGGAGCGGTGCTGAACGCCTCGGGCTACGTCACCGCCCGGCGGGCTGCGACGGTCTCCTCGAAGATCACCGCCAAAGTCGTGGAAGTGCTGGTGGAAGAGGGGATGGAGATCCACGAGGGCCAGGTGCTGGCGCGGCTCGACGACGCCACGCCCCGCAAACAGCTTTCCCTGGCCGAGTCGCAGCTCGCCTCGGCGCGGCGCAACCTGACGGAGAACGAGGTGCGCCTCAAGCAGGCACGGCTCAACCAGGAGCGGATTCGCCGCTTGAAGGAGCAGGGGATCTCCACCCAAGCCGACCTCGACGCCGCCGATGCCGACGCGGCTTCCTTCGCGGCGCGGCTGGAAGTGGGACGGCAGGACGTCGAGGTCGCCGAGCGGCAGGTCGTGCTGCGCCGCCAGGACGTCGACGACACGGTGATCCGCGCCCCCTTCTCCGGCATCGCCGTCACCAAGGACGCGCAGCCGGGGGAAATGATCTCGCCCATCTCGGCCGGCGGCGGTTTCACCCGCACCGGCATCTGCACCCTGGTGGACATGAAGTCGCTGGAGGTCGACGTCGACGTCAACGAGAGCTACATCCACCGGGTGACTCCCGGGCAGCGGGCGGTGGCGACGCTGGACGCCTATCCCGACTGGCAGATTCCCTGCCGGGTGATCATGCCCGTCCCCACGGCGGACCGGCAGAAGGCGACGGTGAAGGTGCGGCTGGGTTTCGAGCAGCTCGATCCGCGCATCCTCCCCGACATGGGCGTCAAGGTCGCCTTCCTCGGCGCCAATGAGGGACAACAGGGGCAGCAGCCCGCCGCCCAACGGGCCGTCGTGGTCGTGCCCCGGGCCGCCGTGCGCCGAGTGGGAGACAAGGACGTGGTATTCGTGGTGAAGGAAGGCGTCGTCGAGCGGCGGGCGGTCGGCTTGTCGGCGGCGCCGGGCGACGAGGCGGTGGTGCTCTCCGGGCTCACGGCCGGCGAGCGGGTGGTCGTCGAGGGACCCGCGGATCTGAAGGACGGGGACAAGGTCGCCGTCAAGGACTAGAGGAGATCACGATGGCGCAGAACGGCACGCTGGTTCAGGTCAGGGACGTCCACAAGGAGTACCGCCGCGGCACCGAGCGGATCGACGTCCTCCAGGGCATCAACCTCGAGATCCCGCAAGGCGACTTCCTCGCCCTGATGGGACCCTCGGGCTCGGGCAAGACGACGCTGCTCAATCTCGTCGGCGGGCTCGACCGCCCGACGTCGGGGAGCGTCGAGGTGGCGGGCGAGCCCATCAGCAAGCTCTCCGACGGCCAGCTCGCCAAGTGGCGAGGGCGCCACGTCGGCTTCATCTTCCAGTTCTACAACCTGTTGCCGGTGCTCACGGCCGAGCGCAACGTGGAGCTGCCGCTGCTGCTCACCTCGCTGTCGGCGGCGGAGCGCAAGCAGCACGTGGCGACCGCCCTCGGCGTGGTGGGGCTCGCCGACCGCGCCAGGCACTACCCCCGTCAGCTTTCCGGCGGCCAGGAGCAGCGCGTCGGCATCGCCCGCGCCATCGTCACCGATCCGACGCTGCTGCTCTGCGACGAGCCCACCGGCGACCTCGACCGCAAGGCGGGCGACGAGATCCTCGACCTGCTGCAGGCGCTCAACCGCCAGCACGGCAAGACCATCATCATGGTCACCCACGATCCCCACGCCGCGACGTGCGCCCGGCGGGTGCTGCACCTCGAAAAGGGCGAGCTGGTGAGGGAGGCCGCGGCATGAAGTACTTCCCCTTGATCTGGCGATACCTCTGGCGCCGCAAGCTGCGCACCATCTTCACGCTGCTCGCCGCCCTCTTCACCTTCGCGCTGTTCGGCGTCCTAGTGGCGACCAACGTCGCCTTCGGCATGGGCGTCGACATCTCCGGCGCCAACCGGCTGGTGGTGATCCACAAGATCTCCCTCATCATGCCGCTGCCGATCGCCTACCAGGACCGCGTCGCGGCGGTGCCCGGCGTCGAGGCGGTGACGCACATGAACTGGTTCGGCGGCGTCTATAAGGACCCGAAGAACTTCTTCGCCCAGATGGCCGTGGATACGCCGACGTTTTTCAACCTCTATCCCGAGTACGTGGTGTCGCCGGAACAGCGGAAGGCCTGGGACGCGGACCGCGCCGGCGTCATCGTCGGCCGCGACCTCGCGAGCCGGTTCGGCTGGAAGATCGGCGACAAGATCCCCATCCAGGGCACGATCTACACCAAGAAGGACGGCACGCGCCTGTGGACCTTCAACATCGACGGCCTCTACGATCCGGGGAAGAAAGGCGTCGACGCCACCCAGTTCTTCTTCCATTACGAGTATCTGAAGGAAGCGGCGTCCCGGGGCGGCGACATGGTGGGCTGGTACACCATCCGCATCGCCGATCCGCAGCGCTCCGCCGAGATCTCGAAGCGCATCGACGAGCTCTTCGCCAACTCGCCCTATGAGACCAAGACGTCGACCGAAAAGGCTTTCGCACAGGCGTTCGCCAACCAGATCGGCAACATAGGCGCCATCGTCCGCTACGTCCTTTCGGCGGTGCTCTTCGGCATGCTGCTGGTCATCGGCAACACCATGGCGCAATCGGTGCGCGAGCGCACCAACGAGCTGGCGGTGCTGAAGACGCTGGGCTTCGGCAACCGGCTGGTGCTCTTCCTGGTGATCGCCGAGTCGTGTCTGCTGGCACTCGCCGGGGCCGGCCTGGGCCTTCTCCTCTCCTGGGCCGTCGTTACGCCGCTCGTCGGCATGATGCTGAAGCAGTTCCTCCCCGTCTTCTACGTTCCGGCGTGGGGAGTCCTGCTCGGGCTCGCCACCGCGCTCCTGCTCGGGCTCCTGACCGGCCTGGTGCCGGGCATCCAGGCCATGCGGCTGCGCATCGTCGACGCTCTCAGGAAGGTGTGATCGATCATGATCAATTGGCTCTCACAGATCGCCGCCGTCACCTGGCTCAACCTGCGAACCATCGGCCAGCGTCGCGGCGCCTCGACCGCCGCGGCCTTTGGCATTCTTGTGGTGGTGGCCGTCTTCATCGCCATCCTTTCTATCGCCGTGGGCTTCCGGCAGACGATGACCTCGACCGGCGATCCGGCGACGGTGATCGTCCTGCGCGGGGGCAGCGATTCCGAAATGACCAGCGGCATCGCCCGCGACTCGGCGCGCATCATCTCCGAGGCGCCGGGCTTGCTGCGCTCACCGGCAGGGCCCCTGGCCTCCGCCGAGCTGTTCGTCATCGTCGACGTGCCGAAGCGCACCACCAAAACCGACGCCAACGTGCCGCTGCGCGGCGTACAGCCCGCCGCCTTCGCGGTGCGCCGCAACTTCCGCCTCCTCGAAGGCCGCCGCTTCGAGACCGGCAAGAACGAAGTGATCGTGGGCCAGGGAGCGGCCAAGGAGTTCGCCGGCCTCGAGGTCGGCCACCAGCTGCGCTGGGGCGAGAACACGTGGAAGGTGGTGGGCATTTTCTCCGACGGCGGCAGCCTCAGCGAGTCGGAGATCTGGTGCGACGTCGACGTGCTTCAGCCCGCCTACCGGCGCACCGGATTCCAGTCCGTCCACGCCCGCCTCGAGTCGGCCGCGGCCTACGACCGCTTCAAGGACGCCCTGACCGCGGACCCCCGGCTCGACATCCTGGTCCAACGCGAGACCGACTATTACGCCGGGCAGTCCGAGGCGCTCACGGCGCTCGTCTACGCCCTCGGCATTCTCATCTGCCCGCTGATGGTGGCCGGCGCGGTGTTCGGCGCGCTCAACACGATGTTCAGCTCGGTCTCCACGCGCAGCCGGGAGATCGCGACGTTGCGCGCGCTCGGCTTCGGCAGCGGACCGGTGGTGATCTCGGTGATGGTCGAGTCGCTCTTCCTCGCCGCCGTGGGCGGTGGAGTGGGGGCGGCGTTCGCCTACTACGTGTTCAACGGCTTCCGCGCGGCGACGATCAACTGGCAGAGCTTCAGCCAGGTCTCCTTCGCCTTCAGGGTGACCCCTGCCCTGCTCGCCATGGGCACGAGCATCGCGTTGGCGATCGGCCTGGTCGGCGGTCTTCTGCCCGCCATCCGGGCGGCCCGGCTGCCGGTGGCGACGGCGCTGCGAGAGCTCTAGAGCCGGCCGGTCAGCCGCGGTCGATTTCCTTGCGCGCCTGCGAAGCCAGACGATAGAATCCCCACGGTTCTCCCCGTTTCGGGGAGCCGCGGCGCGCGAGGAGCCTTCCGGATGTCCCCACAGACGAATGATGTCATCGAAGTTTCCCCTGTCCTCTCTCCCACTCCTGCTCCCGCCCGCCTGACTCTGGACGGCAAGGAGTACGAGTTGCCGGTGGTCGTCGGCAGCGAGAGCGAGGTGGGTCTCGATATCTCCCAGCTCCGAGCCAAGTCCGGCGCCATCACCTTCGATCCCGGCTACGGCAACACCGGCGCCTGCGAGAGCGCCATCACTTTCATTGATGGCGAGGCCGGCATCCTGCGCTATCGCGGCTATCCGATCGAGGAGATCGCCGGCCGCGCGCAGTTCACCGAGATCTGCTACCTGCTCATCTATAACCGGTTGCCGAACGCCGCCGAGTTGAAGGAGTTCGAGGACCGGCTCACCCGCCACACCATGATCCACGAGGACATGAAGAAATTCTTCGAGGGCTTCCCCTCGAGCGCCCATCCGATGGCGATGCTGTCGTCGATGGTGGTGTCCCTTTCCACTTATTACCCGAACGACGGCCACGACGATCACGACCTGAATATCGTCCGGCTGCTGGCCAAGGGACCGACCATCGCCGCGGCGTCCTTCAAGAAGAACATGGGCCAGCCGGTCGTCTATCCGCGCAACGACCTCTCGTACTGCTCGAACTTCCTGCACATGATGTTCTCGGTGCCCGCGGAGCCCTACAACGTCAGCCCGGTGCTCGACCGCGCCCTGAATCTCCTGCTCATCCTGCACGCCGACCACGAGCAGAATTGCAGCACCTCGACGGTGCGCATGGTCGGCAGCAGTCAGGCGAACCTTTTCGCGTCTATTTCGGCGGGCATCTCCGCCCTCTGGGGCCCCCTCCACGGCGGCGCCAACCAGGCGGTCATTGAGATGCTGGGAAAGATCCGCGACGACCACGGCGACTTCAAGAAGTACGTCGACATGGCGAATGACAAGAGCTCGGGCTTCCGCCTCATGGGCTTCGGCCACCGCGTCTACAAGAACTTCGACCCGCGGGCCAGGATCCTCAAGGCGACGGTGGACGAGGTGCTGGCCGAGCTGGGCGTCTCCGATCCGCTGCTGGACATTGCCAAATCCCTCGAAGAGATCGCCCTGCACGACGACTTCTTCATCTCCCGCAAGCTCTATCCCAACGTCGACTTCTACAGCGGCATCATCTATCGCGCCATGGGCATTCCCACCAACATGTTCACGGTGCTGTTCGCCCTCGGCCGCATGCCTGGCTGGATCGCCCACTGGCGGGAGATGCTGCACGACCCCAAGAACCGCATCAACCGCCCGCGGCAGATCTACACCGGTCCCCCCCAGCGGCCCTTCATAGCGATCGACCAGAGATAACAGGAAACCGGCGGCTTTTTCGCCTCGGGACGGTTTGTTGACAAACAGGACCGCAGCGGTCCAGAATAACTTTCGTCTCTTGAGACTAAATCTCAATTAAGACGAAGGGACCTGAGATCATGGCGAACGCTCGCGAGAAAGAGCAGTTCCTCCAGTACATGCGAGGCCGCGGCCAACGAGTGACAGGAGAGCGCCTGGCGCTCTTCGACGAAATCTTCTCCCAACACGGGCATATCGACGCCGAGGAGCTGCTGACCTCGATGAAAGCGCGGGGCCTGAAGATCTCACGGGCGACCGTCTACCGTAATCTCGACCTGCTGGTGGAGAGCGGCCTGGCCCGCAAGCAGCGGCTGGGCAGCCGGACCTTCCTCTACGAGCACGTGCACTTCGGGCAGCAGCACGATCACCTGGTGTGCACCGGCTGCGGCCGGGTGGTGGAGTTCGTGAGCCCGGGAATCGCGGCGCTGCAGGGGGAGATCTGCCGCGCCCACGGCTTCGTGCCGACGCGCCACACGTTGCAGATCGCGGGCCTGTGCAACGTCTGCGCGGCGGCGTCCGGTACCAGCGCCACCAGTGCCGCCGGCCAGCCGCTGCGCCGCGAGGTACCGGCGCATGTTTGAGGCGTTCATCGTCACCCTGCGGGAGGGAGTGGAGGCGGCGCTGGTGGTGGGAATCATCGTCGCCTTTCTGCGCCGCGAGGGATACGAGCGTTACCTGGGAGCGGTGTGGGCCGGCATTGGCGTGGCCGCGGCGTCGAGTCTCCTGGGCGCCCTGGTTCTCTATCGCTGGGCGGTGAACGAGGAGGTTTTCGAGGGCCTCCTGTACCTGGGCTCGGCCGTCATCGTCGGCTCGATGATGGTGTGGATGTGGCGCCACTCCCACGCGCTTTCCGGGGAAATGAAGGGATCGCTGGCGCGTATCGTGGGCCGCGAGCGGAGCGGCTCCGTGGCGTTGGGGCTCTTCGCCTTCACCTTCCTGATGGTCTTCCGCGAGGGGATCGAGACGGTTCTCTTCCTCTCTGCGCTATCGCTCTCGACGGGCAGTCTGATGGCCGTCCTGGGAGTGCTGGCCGGACTCGCCCTGGCGGTGATCTTCGGCTTTCTGTTCGTGCGTGGCAGCGTGCGCATCGACCTCGGCCGCTTTTTCAAGATCACGGGCATCGCGCTGTTCATCTTCGTCCTGCAGCTGCTGATCAACGGGTACCACGAGCTGTCCGAGGCCGGCTGGCTGCCGGCCAACGAAACCACCATGGCGACCGTGGGGCCGCTGGTGAAGAACGAGTTCTTCTTCGTCGCGGCCGTGCTGGCGCTGCCGCTGCTGATGCTGCTGATTCCGAGCCGGAGCCGGCAGGAGGTTGCGGCCACGGGCGCTGCGGCCCGCCTGGAGAAGGCGGGAAGCCGCCGGCAGGGGCGAGCCCGCGTGCTGGGAGCGACGCTCGGACTGATCATCTTTGCCGCCCTGGGCCTAGGGTTCGTCTACTCGCAACCGCCGGCCGCGCTGTCGGCGGCCACTTCCGTGGCGGTGGGCGAGGACGGCACCGTGCGCGTCCCGCTCTCGGTGTTCCAGGGGACGAAGCTCCACCGCTTCCAGGCGACGGTGGAGGGGCGGCCGGTGCGCTTCATCGCCATCCCCGTCGAGCCCGTCGAGAAGGGCGGGCGCATCGCCACGGCCTTCGACGCCTGTCTCATCTGCGGCCCGCGGGGCTACTACCAGGAGGGTTCCAACGTCACCTGCCTGCACTGCGGCTCGGCCATCTACCCGCCGAGCATCGGCCAGCCAGGCGGCTGCAACCCCGTGCCGTTGACCTCGCGGGTGGAAGGCGGCGACCTCGTGCTGAAGGCGGCGGACCTCGCAGCCGGCGCTCATCTGTTCGCGCCTGCCGGCGTCGCTCACGCAGGCCACTGAGGACGGACCTCGATGTACGGCCGCCTGCTCCTGGAGTCCCTGCGCCGCGGCACTCGCCGCAAGCTGCTGGCCGTCTCCGCCGTGGCCTTGGGAACCCTCGGCGCCACCGCCCTGGCCGAGGTGATGCTGGCTTCAGGGGACCGCCTGGCGGCAGAGATGGGCTCCTACGGCGCTAACCTGGAGATGGTGCCGACGCGCGACGGCGACACCCTCCCGGTCGCGGATCTCGCGGCGGTGCGGAAGATCTTCTGGCGCAACAACATCGTGGCCATCGCTCCGTTCCACAGCCTGCGGGTGCGCTGGGCGCCGGGGGAAACAGGAGAGACCGTAGCCTCCCTGGTGGGCACCTGGTTCGATCACGCCCTGGAGCCGGAGTGGCGGACGGGCCTGCCGCGCACGCGGCCGACCCTCAAAGTGGACGGACGCTGGCCGCGCGAAGGCAGGCCCGAGGGGAGCGCCGAGGTCGTGCTGGGCCGGCGGCTGGCCGAGCGTCTGGGCCGGCGCCTGAGCGACGAAGTTCGGGCCCGTTTGGGGGAACGCAGTGAGACCCTCCGCGTGGTGGGAGTGTTGACCAGCGGCGGGGACGAGGACGAGCAGGCCTTCGCGCCGCTGGCCGCAGTGCAGCGTCTCGGCGGTCAGCCGGACCGCTACACCCGCGCCGAGGTCTTCGCCCTCACCACGCCCGAAAAGCGGAACGTGCGCTCCGATCCCCGCCGCATGAGCGTCGCCGAGTATGAGGCCTGGTACTGCACGGCGTATCCCTCGTCGATCGCCTTCCAGCTCAATCAGGCCCTGCCCCAGGCGCGGACGAGCGTGGTCTCCGGCGTCACCGCGCCGACGGCGGACGTCCTCGGCCGGTTGCGGGGAGTGCTGGCCGCGCTGGTGGCTGTGGCCCTTCTCGGAGCGGCCGTGGGCGTCACCGCGGCGATGACTGCCACGGTGATGGAGCGGCGGCTGGAGGCCGGCCTGATGGTGGCGATCGGCGCGCCGCGAGGCCGGGTGGTCTTCTTCTTCCTCAGCGAGGCGGCCCTCCTGGGGCTGCTCGGCGGCGTGGCCGGCGGCGCGCTGGGCCTGGCAGCCGGCCGGCTGCTGGGCAGCGGCGTCCTGGGCGTCGCCGTGCCGTGGATTCCCGTGCTCATCCCCTTCGCGGCACTCCTGGGGCTGCTCCTGGCCGTGCTGGCGAGCCTGGCGCCCGTGGTGCGCGCTCTCGAGCGTTACCCCGCCGACATCCTGAAGAGGGCGACGGCCTGATGATCGCCCGTCTCGTGCTGATGAGCTTGCGCCGCCGTTTCCGGCAGCTCGCGTTGATCGTCGCCGCGGTGGCGGTGGCCGCGGCCACGGTAGCCACCCTGGCCGGCTTCTCCAGCCGTGCGCAAAGCCAGCTGGGTGCCAGCCTGGCCGGCTTCGGACCGAACCTCACGGTGCGGCCCCAGGTCGGTAGTGCGGTGAGCCTGCCCCCCGACGTGGCGATACGGGTGCAGAAGGTGCCGGGAGTCCACTCCGTCGCGGTCAGCGACGGGAACGGCGAGCGCCTCCACCGTCTGGATATCCGCGCCGATCCGAGCCGGCTGGAGGAAGTCGCCCGGGCCATCGAGGCGCGGGTGGAGGGCGTCGAAGCCCGTCCCCTCCTGCGGGTCAGTGACTCGGACTCCCGCGTGACCCGCCGGCTGATGCTGGTGCTCGTGGCGGTGAGCGCCGTCTCCCTCCTTCTGGCGCTGCTCTCCGTCGGGGCGGCGACCACCGCCCTGGTGGGCGAGCGGCGAGCAGAGATCGGGCTCCTCCTGGCCCTTGGCTACACCGGCCGGCGGGTAGGCGCCTTCCTTTCGGCCGAGCTGCTGGCGGCGGCCCTCCTGGCGGGAGCAGCGGGGGACCTCATAGGCGAGCTGGCGGCCGCCGGCCTCGCGCAGCGCATGCTGGGGAGCTCCAGCGGGTTGTCCCTGACCTGGGGCGGCTTCGCCGCCTCCGCCCTGGTGGCGGTGCTTGTGGTGGGCGCGTCCATGACGGTGGCGCTGCGCCGGGTGGAACGGCTGGACCCGGCGCAGGTGCTGCGGGGCGACTGAGAGCTTCATGGCGCTGGTCGAAGCCGAAGCCTTGAGCCGCCGTTTCGGGGCGTTGCGCGCCCTCGACGAGCTGACGCTCACCATCGACGAAGGCGACTGGGTGGCGGTGACGGGTCCCTCGGGATCCGGCAAGACCACCCTTCTCAACATCCTCTCCGGGCTGGACCGGCCCACCACCGGCGCCGTGCGGGTTGGCGGCGTGGACCTCGTAGGTCTTTCCGCTCGGGAGCTGGCCGGCTACCGGCAACGGACCGTGGGCCTAGTCTTCCAGCAATTCCACCTCATTCCCTATCTCACGGCGCTGGAAAACGTCATGCTGGCCCAGTACGTCCATAGCATGACCGACCGCGGCGAGGCCGAAGAAGCGCTGCGCCGGGTGGGCCTGGGCGAACGCCTCAACCACCTTCCCAGTCAGCTCTCCGGCGGCGAGCAGCAGCGGGTGTGCATCGCCCGCGCGCTGATCAACCAGCCGCCCCTCATCCTGGCCGACGAGCCCACCGGCAACCTGGACGCGGTCAACGAGGCGGTGGTCATGTCGCTCCTCGCCGACCTGCACCAGCGCGGCCACACGCTGATCCTCGTCACCCACGCCCCGTCCATCGCCTCCCGCGCCGGCCGTGAGATCCGTCTCGAGCACGGCCGGCTGGCCGCGGTGGAGCTGCCCGGAGACCGCGAGCTCGAAGGGGTTCTGGCGGACCTCTGGCAACGGCTGGAGGAAGACACGCAGGGAGTCTCGGTGGCCCGGCGTGGCGTCGCCGAGCTGCTGGCCAACGGTCTCCTCGCCTTCGCCGACGGCCACATCGCCTTCACGGAGCGGGGGCGAGCCCAGGCCTCGGCGGTGGTGCGGCGGATCCGCCTGGCGGAGGTGCTGCTGGCCCGTACCCTGGACCGCGGCCTGGCCGAGAAGTGCGGCTTGGAGACCCCCGTGGCCGCCGGCTTCGAGGATCAGGTCTGCGCCTTTCTCGATCACCCGGCCGTCTGTCCTCATGGCCGGCCCATCGCGCCGGGCGCTTGTTGCGGCGTAGCCAATGAAACCGCGGCCGCGGAACCTGCGGAAGCGGTGAGTTCCTCTATCTCCGGCTGACCTCGGACCAGCGGTAGCCCACCTGGAGCGGCGTGCCGGCGCCGGTTCCCAGGAACCAGAGCACGGAGGGGCGTGGGCGCACCGAGCCCATGCGCACCTGACCCTCGCGGGGGCCGAGGATGAACAGCGAGGTCGCCAGACCCTGGGCGTCGGCCGCCAGCTCGGTGACCGCTACGGCGGCGAGGATTCCCTCGGGCGGCCGTCCCGTCCGCTGGCTGAGGTAAGGCGCGACGCCTGCCAGCGGATGGTCGGCCGGCGAGGCAACCGTCAACGCGCGGTCGCGCAGGTTGAGATGGCCCGCGGGCTCGTCGAGGCCCGGCAGGCGTGGGATCTCCACCGGCCAGCCTTTGCCGGCCGGCCCGCCGCCAAAGCCCCGCTGGACCGAGCCGATGCGGACGAAGCCGTTGCCCGCGCCGTTCTGGCGCAGAACCTCGACCGCCCGGTCCACCGCCAGCCCCTCAGCGAACCCCCAGAGGTCCAGTCCGCTGCCGGCTGCGAGCTCACCCGTGCCCTTCTGCGGATCGAGGATGAGGCGCGTGCAGGCGGTGAGCGCGGCCGCCTTCTCCACCTGTTCGGGAGTAGGCGGCTCGGCGACTGCCACGCGCAGACCCGACAGGGCATAAAGGTCCCGAGCCAACGGACCGTGGGCGCCCTCCGACCACGAGCAGAAGTCGCTGGCGCGGTCGAGCATCGCGAGCAGACGGGGGTCCAGCTTCTGCGGACCCTTGCCCGCGGCGGCGTTGAGGATCGCCAGGCCGCTGTCGGGACGCGCCCCGTCGATCAGCCGCTCGGTCTCCGCGATCTCCGCGAACGCCCGGCGGATCGCCTCTCGGGCGGCCTCGGGAGACAGGTCGCGGACCTCGATCTCGGCCGGCCTGCCGAAGGCCTTATCCACTTGGTGCAGCGGGGGGGAGACCACGACAGGCGCCGGAGCGGCGAGGAGGAAGGCGAGCAGGCAGAGGAGCATGGCGAGGATGATAACGGAGCCGGGGGCTCAGACCTTGTCATGGTCGATGTCGTGCCATCTCCTTCGGCGCCTTCGCGAGACATTTCCAACCGGCTCCGAGCAAATTTTGCAGGTGCAGCCAGCGGACGTCAGATGCCTCAGACCGCAGAGACCTCCGCCCGGCAATCTGTGGAATCGGGGAAAGATAGCCGCTAACCGCTGCTCTTCCTGGTTTTCCAAATACCGCCTCAGGGCGAAAGCGCATAGATCCGCTACCTGAACTCCCGAATTTGATCGACTGTCCAGGAAAAAGGGTGCTTCGATGACCCGATCAACGCCGCCCCGATAGTGCTCCGTCAGTTGCAGCCGCTGAAGCAGCGTGGTGTAACGATCCTTCTGGGTTTGGTCATTGTCCACCACGACCACTCCCCAAGGATTCTCCGCATGGTACTGGAGGAAGATCTCGAACGAGTCGATCAGCCGCGAGAACGCCACCTCGGCAGCATCGACGCCAATCGCAAGGGCACGTTTGTCCACGGCTTGGCCAAAGAGCGTGATGCCACTCTTATAGTTGCCAACAATCGCCAGCGCTCTCAGGCACAGCGCCTCCCGTTCCTCCCGCGTGAGATGGATGAAGAGCTCGGTTTTACGAAAATCTTTCTTCTCGCGCTCTCTGGCGCGGGGAACAAGGTTGGGCCAATCATCTTGCTGGCGGCGTTTACGCCATTCCTGCACGGCGCTATAGCGAGCAGGTCTGCTCAGGTCGTTGAAATTCGGGATGACCGATTGCTCGTGGAACGCGCGGAGCAGCCACGCGGCGTGCAGCTCGAGCTTTTCGGTGTCACCGTCCAAGGCGT
The DNA here is from genome assembly GCA_035472915.1 of Thermoanaerobaculia bacterium. Lineage (GTDB taxonomy): Bacteria > Acidobacteriota > Thermoanaerobaculia > Multivoradales > UBA5704 > DATARR01. The sequence continues at coordinate 2,844 of DATIOS010000363.1, read as the reverse complement.
AGGCGCTTTTCAGACTCCGTACTCGACTGGTGAGGGCGAACCACGTCCTCACGTGGACCGCCAACCCGATCATCACATAGTGGCTGGTCTGGCTGGGATGAGGATTGGTGACACCCGACTCGTCAACGTACAGCAGGTACATGACGGGTAGTAGAGTGCGGTAGGCGGGGAAGAAAAGAGAACTCCCGGGGGGCCGCTAAGCCCTACGAGTCGCTAGGCGTCTCTCCCGGGATATCTTCACCAGGCAGTGTAAGCGGATAAGCCCGCGACGTCAACCTAGGCGGCGCTTGCCTCAGCCGGCTCAGCGCAGGCGAACGCGGGCGAAGCGGCGCTTGCCCACCTTGAACAGGTACGGCTCGGGCCGGGGCGCCAGCTCCAGCGCCGGATCGCTTGCGCGCTCGCCGTCGACGGTCACCGCGCCCTGCTGGATAAGCCGCCGTGCTTCGCCGTTGCTCGGCGCCAGCTCGGCCGCGGCGAGCAGCTTGGCGAGATTCCAGGCGCCGTCGAGATCCTTCTCAGGGACCTCGTCCGGCACGCCGCCGCCGCCGAAGACAGCGTCGAACTCGGCTTCCGCCTGACGCGCGGCCTCCTCGCCGTGGAACTGCGTCACCAGCCGGCGGGCCAGCTCCTGCTTGACGAGCTTGGGATGGAGCTCCCCCGCCTCCATCTGCCGCCGCCGCGATTCGATCTCGGCCTGCGGCAGCTCCGTCAGCAGCAGGTACCAGTCCCACAGCAGCGAGTCGGGTATCGACATGGTCCGGCCGTAGACCTCGCGCGGCGGATCCTCGACGGCGATGGCGTTACCCAGGCTTTTGGACATCTTCTCGTGGCCGTCCAGGCCGACCAGCAGCGGCACGGTGAGCACCACCTGCGGCTCCAGCCCTTCCTCCTTCATCAGGTCGCGCCCCACCAGGAGGTTGAAGATCTGGTCGTGGCCGCCGAGCTCGACGTCGGCCTTGAGGAAGACGGAGTCGTAGCCCTGAGCCAGCGGGTAGAGCAGCTCATGGAGGTGGATCGGACGGTTCTCCTGGAACCGGGTCTTGAAATCCTCCCGCTCCATCATCCGCGCCAGGGTGTAGCGGCCGGCGAGGCGTATGAGCCCGTGCGAGCCGAGGGCGCCGAGCCAGCGGTCGTTGTCGTCGACCACGGTCTTCGCCTCGTCGAGAATGTGGAAGACCTGCCGCTTGTAGGTGCGGGCGTTGGCTTCCACTTCGCCCTCGGTGAGCTGGGGGCGGGTGGCCTTTTTCCCCGTGGGATCACCGATACGGGCGGTGAAGCCGCCGAGCAGGAACACCACCCGGTGGCCGAGCTGCTGGAAGTGCCGCATCTTGCGCAGCAGCACCGTGTGGCCGAGGTGGAGATCCGGCGAGGAAGGATCGAAACCGGTCTTGACGATCAGCGGCTGGCCGGACCGGCGGGACCGTTCCAGCTTGGAGCGCAGCTGCGCCTCGTCGACCAGATCGACGGCGCCGCGCCGGAGCAGCTCCAACTGCTCTTCGACAGGAGGAAACTCTTGGGCTGTCATCAGAAGTTGATGTACTCGAGCTCAGGGTTGAGCACCGGTCTCGCCGCGATGCCACGGCGCAGGTCCGGCGGCCGGAAGAGGAGGACGAGCCAGGCCCCGAGGACGGCGGCGAACATCCGGATCCGCGCCCGCGAGCCCTTGATCAGCCCCCGCTTCTTCTCCTTGACCAGGTGCTTGAGGTTGTACATGACGGTGGTGGTGGTGCGGCATCCGAGCTGCCGGCAGGCCCAGTTGAGCCCGGTTTCGATGGCGAAGCCCTCGCGGTGGCTCTCGGGGACGGCTTCGAAGATCTCCCGCCGCAGGCAGCGGATGCCCGACAGCAGCGGCCCCGTGAGGGGTTGGAGGAAGTCGGCCATCCGGCCGCGGTGGCGGATGCCGATGTTCATGTCGGAGTGGCCGGAGAGAACGGGCGCGACCAGCCGGTCGAGGAGCTCGATCGTCAGATTCATGATGTCGCCGTCGACGAACAGGAGGATCGGGGCCGTGGTGTGGGCGACGCCGATGGCCATCGCCCTCCCCTTGCCCTGGTTCTCCCGCAGGTGGATGGTGCGCAGACCTTGAGCCCGGGCGATGGCCACCGTGCCGTCCGTCGAGCCGTCGGAAACGACGAGGATCTCGTCGACGGCCGGGGTGGCCTTGAGCACCGACAGGACCTCGATCAGGGTGGCCTCCTCGTTGTATGCCGGTACGATGGCGGCGACGCGGAGGCCGGCTTCGCGACGTACACTCATCTCAAGTCCTCCGCTCGCGCTGGGCTTGCAAGAACGCGGCCGGACGAAGCTCCCTGGGACGGCTACCCTAATAGAATACCGGATCTCTCACCGTCCATCGAGGGGAGCGGTCTCCCGAACCCAGGAGGGCGGCGAGGGCTCCACGGCGGCTCCCGGGAGGATCTCGCCCTCGGCGACCACGCGGGCATCACCGGCCAGGAACCAGCTTCCCGCCTCCGGATCCCCGTCCACCGTCAGCGCGAAGCCGCCTTGCGTCTCCACCGTCAAGGGCAGCCGGGCCTTGCCGAGGTGGAGACCGACGGCGGCGCCGGCCAGGCAGCCGGTACCGCAGGACAGCGTCTCGTCCTCGACGCCGCGCTCATAGGTGCGGATTTCCATCCGGTCGTGTGCAGGGAAGCGGACGAAGTTGACGTTGGTCCCAGCGTCTCCAAAGAGGTGGTGGCGCCGGATCTGAGCGCCAAGCTCGTGGACGGGGGCGGTTTCCAGTCCTTCAGGCCAAACGAGCACGAAATGCGGGACGCCGACGAGAATGCGCCAACCCGTGTAGGTCACGCCACCGAGGTCTACCGTCAACGGCACCGGCGGCTC
>DATIOS010000362.1:0-4613 GCA_035472915.1 Thermoanaerobaculia bacterium | reverse complement strand
CTCCTATTCGCCGCGATCCGGCGGAGCTTCCCACTCATGTCCTTGGCAGCCGGCAACGATCACAGCTCGTCTTTTTTCACCCTGGCGGCGGTCGACGCCGTTCTGGCTCTCACCGCCCAGCCGTCTGCGGGGCTGGCGGTCTATGCCGGCGTGACGCTGGGTATGCTGCTGGGCACCAAGTACATCGGAATTCTCTACAGCCTGACGATTCTCGTCGTGCTCGCCCTGGCGGGCCTGGCCGCCCGGCTGCGAGCCGCTCCTGGCGAACGGCTCCCCGTCCGCACGCTGGCAGGTTACAGCCTTCTCCTCGCGGTGGCCGCCGCCGTGCTTGGCGGCTATACCTACCTGCGCAACTGGGTGACCGCGGGCAACCCGATCTTCCCTGAGCCGGTGAGCCTTTTCGGGCGCCAGATCTTTCCCGGCCTGGAAGGCGTGACGCTGGCGGTGCGCCGCAATCTTCCCTGGTTCAAAATCGACGTCTGGAAATTTCTGGTCTCGCGTTCCGACCTCCTGGGCTCTCTTTTTCCCTTCACCATGCTCCCCGCGGCGTTGGTTGCGCCCCCGGTGGCGCTCTGGAGGCGGCGCTGGCCGGATGCCCTGGTGCTCACCCTTCCCCTGGCCTTCTTCCTTCAGTTTCTCTACCTGATGCACGACCATCGGGACATGCGCTACTTCCTGCCCGGCGTGGCGCTGGCGGCAGTGGCGTTCGTTTGGTTGCTGGCAGCCGCGGGCCCAAAGGCCAACGCCCTTCGCCTGCTTCTGATGCTGGTGCTGCCCATCCACGTCGCACGCAAGCTCGACCGTGGCGGGATTCAGGAGACAGCGGTGGTGCTGGCCCTGATCGGTCTCGGGTGGCTGGCGGTGCGCTGGGGTCCGGGGCTGTTGACCGCGCTCTCCCAGCCCGCCGCGAAGCGTTGGCTGGCGGCGGGCGCCGCTGCTGCCGTCGCCGTGGCGGCCCTCGCCCTCGGGGCGATCGTGACGGAGTACCAGGCGGTGAAGCTCACCCAGCGGCCGGCGGCCCTCGCACTCGAACGGCTGGTGGGCTTGGCCGGCGCGCCGGTTGCGTACACCGGTCTCAATCAACCGTACCTGTTTTTTGGCAGCCGGCTGCAGAACGCCGTCCAGATCGTGCCGCGAACCGGCGAACCGGAATGGCAGTACTACTATTGGGGTGGGACCCCGAAGTTTCCGTTCGATGCCGACGACTACGTCCGCTGGAAGCGGCGCCTCGACGGCTTGGACGTCGCCTTCGTGGTAGTCCACCATTCGCCGGAAGAGGACCCGGAGCGGGACTGGATGGAGGGACGTCCGCGAGCCTTCAAGCTGGAGTACAGCGACTCGGAGTTTGAAATCTGGCGCGTCGTCCCGGACGACGAAAGGTGGCGTCAGCTGCACGGAGAAGATTCGCCAGCGCCAGGGCCACGAGGAGCAGACACGGCACCGACGCCTGGATCAGAAAGCGGTTCCAGCTCGTCCAGATGATGAACTCCGGGGTCAGGCTGATGGTGTAGGAGATCCAGGCGATAGCGAGGGGCGCGATAGCTCCGAGCAGGAGTGAAATGGTTGCGCGCCGCCGCAGGCCGCGGCAGCCGGCGATCAACACCAGGGGAACCGTCCACCAGAAGTACCCCCAGGCTCTGGTATTTCCCAACTGGGAGCGGACCGCGGTGGCGATTCGCGGCGCCCGGGTGAGGATTCCCGGCCAGAGGAACGCCCAGGAGACGATCTTCTCGTAGCTCTCGAAGCGCTCGGGAATCCCGGCTCGCCAGGAGAAGAGCAGAGCCAGGGCGAGGACGAGGGGCACCACCGCCAGGGCGAGCGGTCCTCGCCGGAGACGCCAGCGCCGTTGCCATTGGCTCTGGCTGCCGAGAGGCACGAAGGCGTAGAGCCCGCCGCAGACGAGCGCCGCCGGAGCGAGCACCGCCCCCTCGGCTTTGGTGAGGGATGCCGCCGCCAGGAGGATGCCGGCCGCCAGACCCGCCGAGGGACGCAGCCGCGGGGAGAGGAGGAGCGCGAGACCGCCGCCGTAGAAGCAGGCCAGCGGCAGGTCGCTGTAGGCGGAGACCGCGCCTCCCGCCAGCTCGAAGGCAGGAACCGGGAGAAGGGCGGCGGCCAGCGTCGTCCAGCCGGCGGCGGTGCGGCCCGCCAGCGTCCGGGCGCTGCCGTAGATCACCAGCAGCCAGACAGGGAAGAAGGCGGCGTAGAACGGCCGGAAAGCGGGATCGTCCCATCCCGCGTGAGTCGTTTCGAGAACGGCGACCTGCGCCACCGGCAGCAGCAGCGGATACCACGGATGGCTGACGTACCAGCCCTTTTGCGTCAGCACCGTGGGATCGACGGTCCCCTCGTGGCGCACGTAGCGGGCCTGGGCGGCCCAGGTCATCCAGCCGTCCCAATCGAGCACCGGGTTGGTGAGGGCGTCAGCAAGCACGGCGAGAGAGATGACTGTGCAGACCGCCGTCACCAGCCACTCCCAGGGCCGCCTCGGTTTTCGCGGCGTGCTTGGCCGCAGGCGCCGGCGGCGCAGCCAGGAAACCACTCCCGCCACGGCGGGTGCAACAGCCGTAACGAGGATCGCAGGGGGGCGTAGCGGCAGGGCCAGGAAGTGAGAGAGGGCGTAGAGCACTCCAGCCGTCCAGGCGACGCCCAGCAGGTAGGCGTAGGCGAGACGGCGGCCCACCGGGAAGCCGCGGACCGCGGGCAGCAATTCCGCGAGCCCGGCTCCCGGCGTTGCGAAGAGCGCCACGCCGGCGACACCGGCAAGGGCCTCAGCGGCGACCAAGCGTCGTCTCCAGCCAGCGCGCGAAATCCGTGCGGTCGACGAGCACCGGCGGCCGGCGGGGATAGGCGACGACCACCCAGCGAGAGCTGGTTGGGAGGCTCGCCGCCCACTGCGACGGGTCGGTCACCTCGCTCAGTCTTCCAACGAAGCGGGCCCGCCGGGGCGCGAGCTGGTAGCGCAGGAAGAGGGTGGCGCCCTGCCGCTCGCCGCCGCCGTCGACGAGCAGATAGTCGCCATCGGCGGGAATGACACGGGCGATTGCGCCCTCGGCGGCCACCCAGGGAGCTCCCAGCGCCCGGCGGCGTGCCTGCTGGGAGTCTTCCCCTATTCGCGACACACTTTCGACGATCCGCGTCCAGGAGCTTCTCGCCGCTCGCTCCGTCGCCACGAGCAGAGAGGCGGCGAACAGGGCCAGGACGGCGACCCGGAGGACGAGGACGGCGCGGGGGAGCACGGCGGGTACTCTACAATGCCGCGCGATGCCCGACCGTCCGACCGTCGCCGTCGATCTTCGTGCCCTGGTGCCCGCCGCCACGGGCATCGGCGTCTACACCCGCTCTCTGCTGCTGGGGCTGGCGGCGCGTGGCGGCCTGCACTATCTCGGGATGGCACACCGGCCGCCGCGCGAGACGGCTGAGCTTGCAGCGGCGGGAGTCGACGTCGAGCATCAGGCGACGCCTCTGGGGGTGCTGTGGCAGCAGCTCCGGCTGCCTCGCCGGCTGGCCAGAGGCGACGTCGACCTCTTCTGGTCGCCCCTCATCACCTTGCCGCTACGCTGCCCGGTGCCGGCCGTGGCCACGGTGCACGACTTGACGGCCCTGTTGATGCCCGAGATGCACACGCTCAAGGTGCGTTGGAGCCTGCTTCCCTTCCTGCGCCTCTCTTTCGAGCAGGCGCGGCGGCTGGTGACCATCTCCAAGGCCACGGCGGACGATCTGGCGTTCCACTTTCCCCAGTGCCGGGAGAAGATCCGGGTCGTCTATCCCGGAATCGACCCGGAGTTCAGGCCGGGAGAGCCGGCGGACGTCGCGGCCACCCGAGCGGAGTTGGGAGCGCCGGAGGGCTACATCCTCTTCGCGGGCACCCTCGAGCCGCGCAAGAACGTCGGCGCCCTGATCGACGCCTGGGAGATGCTGCGGGCCGAGAATCCGCGGCTCCTCCCCCTCGTCCTCGCCGGCCCCGAGGGTTGGGGGAGCGAGCGGCTGGCGCGTCGCATCCAGGCCCTGGCGCCCCTGGGCGTCCAAGCGCTGGGCAGGGTGGAACGGCCGCAGCTTGTGCGGCTGTTCCAGGCCGCCCGTGTCTTCGTCTACCCGTCGCTCTACGAGGGCTTCGGCTTTCCCGCCGCCGAGGCCCTGGCCTGCGGCGTGCCGGTGGTGGCCTCCAGCAACTCCAGTCTCCCCGAGGTCGTGGGGGACGCCGGGCTGCTGGTCGACCCGGGCGACGCCGGCGCCCTGGCGTTGAAGATCGCCTCCATTCTCGATAACCCCGAGCGTGAAGCCGAGCTGCGCTCCCGCGGTCCCGCCCAGGCCGCCCGCTTTCGCTGGGACCGGGCGGCGCGAGAGATGGAAGAGGTGTTCTTCGAGGCGCTGCGCTGATCCTCTAGCGCCCCTAGCGGGGCGGACCCTCACCCCCTACCCCCTCTCCCGCCCCCTCCCAACCCCCCACACCGGGAGAGGGGGACTTCTGGGGCGTTCCTGCTTTGCTCCCTCTTCTCCCGGTCGGGGGGAGGGCGATGGGAGAAGAGGGCCAGGGTGATGAGGGTCTTGGGGGGAGGGCCGCAGGCTGTGGTAGAAAGCAGGCTTTTGAGGGGGAATGCTGCGCCCATGATCAA
>DATIOS010000361.1:0-9805 GCA_035472915.1 Thermoanaerobaculia bacterium | reverse complement strand
AAATGCATCGAAACGAAGAGAGGATTGAGGTGATCCAACCGCAGCGCGAGGTTCAAGGGTGGGTCGGTGATCTGATAGCACCGTTCGTCGAGGTTGTCCACGAACCGGCGCGGCGACGCCGGTAGCTGGGCCTGGACCCAGGCCGGCACGGCGATCAGTGTCAGACACGCCGCGATAGTCCTGCTGACGAATTTGCTCATCCGAGCCTCCTTTCAAAGAGTGCGCATTTCTTTCTTCCAAAAAATACGGTGTTTCGCGCGGCTCGGGCGGGACAAAGTTCGGCGAGTCGACGGTCCGTCCGACGGGCTGGCGCTTCGATGCGGCTATGATCTTCGCCGCCGCGCCGTGCCGCGCCTTGCTTTGTGGAGGAGAGTCCATGTCCTTACGCCGTCTGCTCGCCGCCATTCTCCTGCTCGCCAGCGCCTTCCGGCCTGAGACCGCGCAGGCCCAGGTCGATCCGTCGCTGCTCCAGGATCTGCGCTGGCGGTTGATCGGGCCGTTTCGCGGCGGCCGGGTGCTGACCGCCGCGGGAGTGCCGGGGGAGCCGGAGCACTTCTATTTCGGCAGCGTCAACGGCGGCGTCTGGGAGACTCGGGATGCCGGCCGCACCTGGCAGCCGATCTTCGACGGCCAGCCCATCGGCTCGATCGGCGCTCTGGCCGTGGCGCCTTCAGATCCGCGGGTGATCTACGTGGGTTCGGGCGAGGCGGACATGCGCTCCGATATCGCGCAGGGGAACGGCATGTACCGCTCCGGCGACGGCGGCAAGAGCTGGGCTCGCATCGGCCTCGCCGATTCGCAACAGATCGGCCGGGTGCTGATCGATCCGCGAAGTCCGGACGTCGTCTACGTCGCGGCGCTGGGGCACCCCTATGGGCCCAACGCCGAGCGCGGCGTCTTCCGGTCGCGGGACGGCGGCAAGAGCTGGCAGAAAGTCTTGGGGAAGGGCGACGATACGGGGGCGATCGATCTCGCCTTCGAGCCGGGAAAGCCGGAGGTGATCTACGCCTCGCTGTGGCAGGCGCGGCGCACGCCCTGGAACATCTATCCACCGGCCAGCGGTCCGGGTAGCGGGCTCTACAAGTCGATCGACGGCGGCGACCACTGGACGCAGCTCAGCCAGGGTCTGCCCGCGAAGCCGGGGCGCATCGGTATCGCCGTGGCGCCGAGCCAGCCGCAGCGGGTTTACGCCATGGTCGACGCGGCCGAGGGGGGCCTTTACCGTTCGGAGGACGGCGGCGGCACATGGACCCTCGCGAGCGACGATACTCGCATCTGGGGACGCGGCTGGTATTTCGGCGGCATCACCGTCGAGCCCCGAAATCCCGACGTCGTCTATGCCTGCAACACGGCGCTCTACCGCTCGGAGGACGGCGGCAAGACGTTCGTGCCGGTGAAGGGCGCGCCGGGCGGCGACGATTACCACGTGCTATGGATCGATCCGCAGGCGCCGCAACGGCGCATCCTGGGCGTGGATCAGGGAGCCGTGATCTCGGTCGACGGCGGCGAAACGTGGAGCTCCTGGTTCAATCAGCCCACCGGCCAGTTCTACCATGTGGTGACCGACAATCGATTTCCCTATTGGGTCTACGGCTCGCAGCAGGACTCCGGCGCCGCCGGCGTTCCCAGCCGGACCAGCTCTTTCAACGGCATCAATCTCACGGATTTCCGCGAGACGACGGCGGGCGGAGAGAGCGACAATCTCGCGCCCGATCCACGGGACCCGGACGTGCTTTTCGGCGGCCGGGTGGAGAAGCTCGACCTGCGCACCGGTCAGACCCGATCCGTCGATCCGACTCTGGCCTATCCCAACCGCTACCGTGAAACCTGGACATTGCCGCTCGTTTTCTCGCCGCGCGACCCGCGGGTGCTTTATTTCTCCCGCCAGCGGCTGTTTCGCACCGAAGACGGCGGCGAGCATTGGACGGTGATCAGCCCGGACCTGACGCGCGAGGATCCGGGGACACCCGCCAATCTCGACGCGGTGACGGCGGCGAACAATCTGCAAACCGGCCCCCGCCGCGGCGTGATCTATTCGATCGCGCCCTCCCGGCTGGCCGATCATGATCTCTGGGTGGGCACCGACGACGGGCTCATCTGGCGCACCAAGGACGAGGGCGCGCACTGGGCCAACGTCACGCCGGCGGCGATCACCCCGTGGTCCAAGATCGGGATTCTCGACGCCTCCCACTTCGACGCCGAGTCCGCCTACGCGGCCGTCGATCGGCATCGCCTGGACGATTTCAAGCCCTATATCTATCGCACCCACGACGGCGGCCAGCACTGGGAATTGATCGTGGCCGGCATTCCAACGGGTGCCTTCGTCAACGCTGTGCGCGAGGACTCGGTGCGCAAGGGGCTACTGTGGGCCGGCACGGAAAAGGGCGTCTACGTCTCGTTCGACGACGGCGATCACTGGCAGCCGTTGCAGGCCAATCTGCCCGTGACCTCGGTGCGCGACCTCGAAGTGCACGGCGAAGACCTGGTGATCGCCACTCATGGCCGCGCTTTCTGGGTACTGGACGACGTGACGCCGCTGCGCCAGCTCGAGCTCCAGGTGGCCGGAGCCGCCGCCTGGCTGTTCGCACCGGCCCCGGCCATCCGGATGCGGCCGGCGGGATTCACCGGCACTCCCATGCCCAAGGACGAGGCCGCGGCGGCCAACCGGCCGTCGGGAGCCATCCTCGACTACGTGCTGAAGACGGCGGCGAAGCAGCCGGTGATCCTGGAGATCCGCGATGATCGCGGCGATCTGGTGCGGCGCTACAGCAGTGCGGACGAGGCGCCGAAGCCGGACCTCGCCAAGCTCGCCATCGCGCCGCAGTGGGTGCCGGCCCCGGTACAGCTCTCTACGGCGCCCGGCCATCACCGTTTCGTGTGGCCGCTGCGCTATTCCCGGCAGGAGTTGCAGCCGGCGGCGCCCGCCGTCGACGGCGCCTGGGCGCCTCCCGGCCGCTACACGGCGGTGCTGGAGGTGGACGGCGTGCGCCTCACCCAGCCGCTCACCGTGGTGCCCGACCCGCGCGTGTCGCTACCGGCGGCGGGCTACGCCGCGCAATTCGCCTTGGCTCGGCGCGTCGAGGCGGAGAAAGACCGGCTTGCCGCGGCGTCCCGCGAGGCCGCGGCGTTGGCGAAGGCGCTCGGCGAGCGGCGCAAGGCTGATGGTGCCGCCAACGCGAAGATCGCCGCCGCTCTCGACGCCTTGGAGGCTCGCGTCCGCGAGATCGAGGGCGCGGCGCCTCCTGGCCAGTGGTGGGTGCCCCCGAAGTCGCTCACCAGCCTGCGCGCCGTCGGAGCTGCGCTGGACGGTGTCGCGACGGCCGTCGACGGTGCGGACAACGCGCCGTCGCCCGACGCCGTGAGCGGTTTTGAACAGGCGCGAAAGTCGCTCGCCGTCACCCTGGCAACCTGGGAGACGCTGAAGACGAAGGATCTGGCCGCGCTCAACGCCGTGCTGAAGAAAGCCGGCCAGCCGGGAATCGAGATCAAACCGTAGAGGGCGCTCGATCCCCAGGACTGCTATCATTCTTCATTCCATGCTACGTCTGCGTTACGTCGTCAACGATGAGGTTCGGGCGATCTCTCTGACCGGCGGCAGGGTTCGCCTGGGCCGGGGGAGCGACAACGACCTGGTGCTCGCGGACGTCTCCGTTTCGCGCTATCACGCCGAGATCCTGCGCGAGGCGGAAGGCTGGTCGGTCCACGACCTCAAGAGCACGAACGGCGTGGACGTCAACGGCGTGCCGGTGGAGAAGGCTTCGCTGCGGTCCGGGGACGTGCTGGGCATCGGCTCGTTCGAGATCCGGGTCGAAACGGAAGAGGCTCAGAGCGTAAAGCCGAAGCCGGCCACGGACGACGGCGACGGCGGGCTCGGCAATGCCACCATCATCCGGCCGCTCGCCGCGTTCGCGGCGGCCTATGGGCTCGACCAGCCGGCGGCGGCGATTCCCCAGGTCGGCGCGACGGACGAGCAGGCCTACGTCCACCGCATGTTCGGGTTTCTCACCCGGTTGGCGCGGATGCTCACGGTCGCCGATTCGGTCGATCAGGTTCTTTCGCGGGTGATGGAGCTGGCGTTCGAAGCCTTTCCCGTGGATCGCGGGTTCATCCTGCTGTCGAACGACACGGGAGAGCTCGTCTGCGAGCTGGCCCGGGTGAAGGACCGGGTGCAGTTCCGCCCGTCCGGCGAGGTGCCCGTTTCGCGCACCATGCTGCGATCGGTGATGCAGGAGCGGGTGGCGCTCGTCACTTTCGACGCCCAGTCCGACCAGCGGCTGTCGGGAGGCGATTCCATCCGCCTGCATCAGATCCGCTCCGCGATGTGCGCTCCCCTTTGGTCGAGCGACCAGATCATGGGTGTGATCCAGGTGGATTCACCCTTTCAGGTCGGAGCCTTCGGCGAGCGGGACCTCGACGTGCTCACCACGCTCGCCAATTACGTGGCCGTGGCGGTGGAGCGCATCCGCTTCGCGAGGAAAGCCGAGTTCGAGAAACTGGTGCGCACGCGGCTCGAGCGCTACCACTCGCCCGCGGTCATCGAAGAGGTTCTACGGAGCGGCGACGAGGGTATGCAACGCTTGCGCAGCGCCCATGCCACGGTGCTCTTCGCCGACCTCGTGGGCTTCACCGCCTTCGCCGAGAACGCGCCGCCCGAGATCGTGGCCGAGTCGCTCGACGCCTTCCTGGACCTCGCGGTCGAGGCCATCTTTCGCGCCGGCGGCACCCTCGACAAGTTCATCGGCGATTGCGTGATGGCCTTTTTCGGCGCGCCGGTGGCGCAGCCGGACCACGCCCTGCGCGCCGTGCGCGCCGCCCTCGAGATCCAGGATGGGCTCGAGGTCTGGAGCGCCACCCGGGCTGCCGAGGGGCTTCCCGGCTTCAAGGTGCGCGTCGCCGTCAACAGCGGTCCGGTGGTGGTGGGCGACATCGGCAGCGCTCGCCGCGTGGACTACACCGTGCTGGGCAACACCGTGAACGTCGCGGCCCGCCTGGAGGCGCTCGTTGCCCAACCGGGCGACGTGGTGCTGGGACCCGAGACGCAGCGGCTGCTGAACGGCGCCCTGCGCACCGAGCCGCTCGGCGAGCTCCAGCTCAAGGGCCTGCAGCAGAAGGTTTTCGCCCACCGGCTGGTGCGGCGTCCCTAAAACCAGCAGGTGTTAGTGGGCGGGAATCGACAGCACCTGCCCCGGCTTCAAATGGCGGGTGCGGACGCCGTTCGCCTTCTTGATGCGGGAGACGCTGACGCCATTGCGCTGGGCGATCTTCCACAGGCTGTCGCCGCGGCCGACGCGGACCTGCTTGCCCTTCTTGGCATGCCGCGAGGTGCCGGTGTGCTTGGCGGCGAGCGCGGTGTGCGACCGGTGGGACCGCCGGGAAACGGCATGCCGAGCCCGGGTCCTGTGCCGGAGCGGAGGAACGTCGGGCACGTCGACCGAGGCGACCTCGACGCGCGGCAGCTCGCCCGAGTTGATGGAGCGCAGGTAGGGAGCGGGGAAGAGCGCCACGTGGTAGTGCGGCGGGTACTGCTCCTTGGTGGCTTCCAGCACGTTGCGGCCCTCGAGATCCAGCAGAGTGGCTTCCAGCCACGTCCGGCACGAGGAGCTGTTACTGCGGCGCAGGTCCGCCGCCATGCCGGTGGGATGAACGGAGAGGACCGAGGCGTTCCAGGGTTGGCGCGTGGTCGGCCGGGTGAGGCTGGTCACCACCAGCTTTTCGCCGCAGGCGCTGCGATATTGGTCGGCAAGCCGCTCGACGAACAGCTTGACCTCCGGCCGGGCGTAGGGAAACGAGACTTCGTCGGACTCGACGTCGTAATCCGAGTTGCCGTTCAGGCGCACCAGCAGGCCGCGCTTGGCATAGTCGCGAACGTCGGCCGAGGTGCGCAGGTAGGTGAAACCCTCCGCTTGCGCCTGCTCGTCCTGGCGCAACAGGGATTCTCGCGAGCCGATGAGGCTCTGGGCGTCGGTGAGCGCCGCGGCAGGCAGCGAGAGCAAGCAGAAAGCCGCGATCCAGCGGTGGGTTCGTGATTCGCGATAGCAAGGCATGGGCGTCTTTGGCAACTCCTTACGTCGTGGGCCCCATGCGCCAAAGGCGCGGATTTCATGGTATACGCCGCTCCGGCGACTTGAGGGTACCATAGAAATGCTGATTTTCAAGGGGTTTACGTGACTTTGACAACAGGGGTGTGTGCCGCTTCCGCTTCCTGCTGGAAGGGCCGCCGCGGTTGCTCAGAGTGACGGCGAAGGGGAAGAAATAGGAGCAAGCCCGTCCAACGCCCTTACTGCCGCCTCGGCGTCCACGGCGGCGCCCGCTTCGCTCAGCGCTCCAGCCATCGCTTCGACGGTTCGCCGCAGGTAGTCCGCCCGAGTCACGGTGTAGCCCATGTGGCCGATGCGGAAGGAGGTGGCCTTCACCGCCGGGTGGAGGCCGCCGGCCACGGTGACGCCGCGGGCGGCGATCTTCGGCAGCAGGGAGGCGTCGACACCGGAGGGAAAGACCAGGACGGAGAGGGTGTTGGCAGTTACCGCGTCACTCTTGGGCACGCTTCCCAGGCCGAGCTCCCGCCAGGCGTGCCGCAGTGCCCCGGCGGCACGGGCGTGCGCCGCGACCCGGGCCTCGATGCCGTTTTCCAGGATCTCCCCGAGTCCAGTCTCCAGGGCCATCACCAGGCCGGTGGCTGGGGTCGCGAAGTAGCTGGGCTTTCCCTCCTCGTAGGCGCGGTGGACGGGGAGCCAGGACTGCCAATCGAGATACAACGGAGGCGGCGCGGCGCGGCGGGACTCGCGAGCCGCGAGGGCCCGCTCGCCGGCCACCATCAGCGCCAGCCCGGGTGGGAGGCCGATGGCTTTCTGTGAGGCGGTGAAGTAGAGGTCGGCGCCCCAATCCGCCATCGCGAAGCGCTCGCTGGCGGCGGCGCAGACGCCGTCGAACACAGCGAGGGCGCCGGCCTCGTGTGCCAGGCGGCAGAGGGGCTCGGGATCGACGCGCACGCCGGTCGAGGTGTCCACGTGGGTGGCAAAGAGGGCCTTGAATGGACCGCTGCGGCGTAGCGCCTCGCGGACCTCGTCCAGTCCGGGTGCTTCGCCCACCGGCGCGCCAACCTCGACCACCGCGGCGCCCGCGCGACCGAGGATCGCCGTCATCCGCTCCGAGAAGAAGCCGGTGCTGAGCACCAGCGTCCGGTCTCCGGGCTCCATCAGGTTGGCCGCCGCCACCTCCATGGCCAGGGTGCCGCTGCCGGCGAGGATGAACGGCTGGCTCGTCGCGTCCGCTTGCCAGGCCTGGCGCATCAGCCTGAGCGAATTGCCGAAGGCCTGGATGAGGCGGGGGGCGGTGTGGCCGGGAGGCGGCCCGCCGGCGGCGGCGAGGACTCCGGGAGAAATCTCGACGGGGCCGGGGATCATCAGCAGGGGAGAGGGAATGTGCATGGTCCGCGTATCCTAACAGCGGGCGCCCGAGCCGAGGCGGACCCAACCGTCAAGAAACGGCGGAGAGATCTGAGCGGCTCAGCCCCAGCTCCCGATAGAGCTCCTCGAAGGCGCCGGCGTCATCGCCCGAGATCGAATGTCCAGCGGCCTCGCTGCCCGGGGAATTCGCAATCGGAAGATCGCCAGCCGCCAGCGAGGCCAGCACGGAGGCGATTCCGGCGGCGCCGGCCTCGGGCTCGACAAGCCACCCACCGCCGTGCTTCCGGACTCTTTCGGCGATGGCGCCGTGATCGAAGGCGACGACCGGCACGCCCGCGGCGAGGCACTCCGAGAGCGCCAGGCTGTAGGACTCCGGCACGATGGAGAGAAGCAGGGCGAGGTCCACCCTGCCCCGTTTCAGGAGCTCAACCAGCGAGCCGGCCCGGTAATAGCCCCTCACCTTGAGATGGGGGAGGCGCCGGAGGCGCAGCAGGATCTCGGGGTCGCCGCCGCCGTAAACGCTCCAGTGCAGCCCAGAGTGGGCCTCCCCTTGCATCCGCCGGACGACCTCCTCGAAGACGAGCGCCCCTTTGTGCGGCTGGACGCTCCCGAGGTAGGCGACGTGGCGCACCGGCGGCTCGATCGAAGGCGGCGGCCCTCCGGCGAAGGGTCCTGAAGGCTCGATCACCCGCTGCCTGTCGGGCGGAATACAGAACAGCTCCAGATAGCGGTCGCGGAGAAATTGCGAGGGATACACCACGGCCTCAGCAGCCAGAAGCAGCTCGCGCGCCAGCGACCGCCGCGTCTCCTGGAAGCTGGGAGCCAGCTGCCAGTCGTGGCGGAGGCAGCGCGCGCAACGCTCGAGGTCCCGCGAGTAGTCGCAGAATCGCGGCTCGGGGCTCTCGAGCAGGTGCGGTCGTGGACAGAAGAGGCTGAAGTCGTGAACCGAGAGGACGAGTTGCAACCCGCCGCGGTGCAACGCGAGCAGAGAGCCGAGAGGGACGGCAGCCAGACCCTCGACGTGGAGGGCGCGAGCGCCGACTTCGGCGACGGCCCTGGCGACGGCGCGCTCGAAGGCCGGGTCCGCCAGCGCCACGGGCGACAGGGAAAAGTCCTCCGCGATCATCAGCGAGCGTCGCCTGCCGCGGGCGGCCACCTCCAGGCGAAACGCTCCGGGTTCGGGATAGAGCAGCGCCAACGGGCGCCGCTCGGCTTCGGTTTCGATGCGGTGGAGGAGCTGGGCCTGGAGCCCGCCAAGGCGCGGGGTGGGGGCGGTGCTCAGCAGATTGAGCACCGGGGTGGCGGGCAGGCCGAGGGGACTGCCAGCGGCAACGAAAGACTGCCGGCGGCTGCGCTCCCGCCAACGATCGGAGATGCGGTCGCGCAGAGCCAGCAGCCCCTCCGCCCGCAGCACCCGTCCGGCGGTGCGCAACGAGAAGCCGTTGACGCTAAGCGGAGACTGCAAGGAGACTACCTTTCGCCTCGCGAATTCTTTCCAGCTCCCGTTTGAAGCGCTCGCCGGCCGCCTCCGGAGCGTAGAGTCCGACGACTCTGCGGCGGGCGGGCTCGATCTTTTCGGCACCCACCGCCGGCCGGTTCGCCAGGGCGATCATCAGCTCGGCGGCGTGTTCCACGTCAGGGTCCGCCCACACCGCGCCGGCCGGGTAGGGCCCCAGCGGCCGCTCGAGAACGGTCAGGTTGTGGCCCACGACGAAACCGGTGGACTCGTCCAGAAAGTCGGTCACTCCGCCGTAACCGGTGGCGATCACCGGCTTGCCAAGGTACATCGCCTCGATGAGCGGCAATCCCAGTCCCTCGGAACGATGGAGAGAGACATAGGCGTCGCAGGCGGCGGTGAGACGGTTGAGGGCGTTGCGGCCGAGGGTGCCGCTCATCAAGGTGACGGGAAGGCCCTCGGCCCGCCGCTGGAGATCCTCGATGTAGGCATGCTCCGCCTCGCCGTGATTCACCTTCAGCAGCAGGTGGACCGGTCTCTGGCTCTTGCGGACCACGCGGGCGAAGGCGGCAAGAAGCCCTTTCGGATTTTTCCGCTCCGGAACGCTCAGGGCATCGAAGGCGTTGAAGAAAAGAAAACTATGCAGATCGATTCCGAGATCTTTACGGTCAGCGGGTTCTGCCTTGGTCGGAACGACGCAGGGCGGCACCCAGCGCACCTCGACCGGGGAAATGGGCTCAAAGGCCTCCTGGCAGAAACGCGTGGGAGCCCAGACCTCCTCCACGTGACGGAACGCATGGGAGAAGTTGAGAGGGAAGTGCGCCAACTCCCAGAACCAATAACCGATCCGATACCGGCCGGCAGTGAAAGACAGAGGAAAACGGCGCTGACTCGTCTCAACCATGTCGGCATTGACGTGGTAGAGGCTGACTTCGTACGGGAG
>DATIOS010000360.1:0-3281 GCA_035472915.1 Thermoanaerobaculia bacterium | reverse complement strand
GGAGGTAGACGGTGCCGATCCTCTCCCCCTTGAGCTCGACGGGGCGGAAAACGACCAGGCCGCCTTCAACCTGAGCGGCCCCGTCGTGCCCGGGCCGGGCCGGGAAAGGCAGCTTCGTACCCGGCAGGTAGCGGGCGAAGAGCTTCCCGTTCCGATCGTCGAGCGCGGCGGCGACGATCGGTTTGCGGGCGCTCAACGAGCGCAGGATCTCAGCCCCGGAGGCCGCATCGGAAAAGGACAGGACGGCGGTGCTGTTGCGGGCCACGATGTCGGCCAGCGAGGTCAGGTCGACCACCATCTCCTTCTTGAACTGCACGACGTTGAAAAGAATCAGCGCCGAACCGGCGAGCAGCAGCGTGCCGCCGGTCGTCAGCAGGACGATCAGCATCAGCTTGCGGCGGATCGGGACGTTACTGAGCCGCGGTCGCATACTCAAGGGTTGCCCTTGACGTGCTTGGCCAACGCCAGCAGCCTGGAGCTGATTTTGATTCCGGCCCGCTCCGCCGCTTCCTGGTTGACGTCGAAGCGGACCTTGGAGCCTTCGAGAATAAAGTTGATCATTCCTCCCTGGTCGATGAATCCGGCCGTGTCGCCCACCGTCAGTACGGGAGCGCTGTGCACGGCGGCGAGCGCCTGGGGCAGCCGGTCCCGCTCCGAGCGGCTGACGAAGAGGACGTGGCAGGTCTCCAGGCTGGTCAGCTTGTCGAGATGTATCACGCTCAGCCGGCGTCCCGCTGCTTCCTCTTCGGCCAGCACCCGCAGGGTCTTGCCGAAGGGGTTTTCCCCCAGCACGCAGATCCTCAAGGGGCTGTGCTCGTCCGTGAAGGCTGCGGATGGCCACTCCACGAACTTGGTGAAATTGAACAGGAACGCCGCCTTGACGTCGTACTCGGAGACCGCGACCTCGGCGTCCGCGGCTGCCGGCACGGCGAGCAGAGCCGTCAAGACGGCGACGGCCGCGAAAAGCGGGCGCTTCAGAACCGCCATGTGGCCTTTCCGTAGACGCTGCGCTGGACCTCCTTGGGCACGGAGGTCGGGAACTCGGCGTGCTCGTCGTGGAGGAGATTCTGCCCGACGAGAGACAGCTCGAGGCGGGAGCTCAGATGCCACCCCAGACGGATGTCCAGCTCCGTGTAGCCAGGAATGAACGGGGCCGGCAGGCTGTCCACGTGGCGCAGCCAGGCATCGAGCTCCATCCGGCGCGGAAGGTCCATCAGCGAGCGGATCGCCCAGCGGGCCTCCGGATCGTCGCCCTCCGCGGTCCCTCCCGACGTATCGGTGCTGCCCGGATCGAAACGGAGATCCTTGTGGAAGTAGGTGTACGAAGAGTAGAGGCGCCACCAGGAGGCCGCCTGCACGTTGAGCCGCAGCTCCGCGCCGTAGGTCTCGGCGTTCAGCTTGTTGGCCAGGGTGAGGGGAAACGGTGCCCCGCCGGCGGGCCGCTCCTGGCTCCGGAGGTGGTCGTAAACGTTGTAAAAGGTATCGATCTCAAAGGAGGCTCCGCCGCCGGGCTGAAGGCGATAGCCGAGCTCGTAGGCGATCACGTTCTCATAGGTGAAGTCCGGGCTTCCCTGGACGATGACCACGGGGCCGACCACAAAGTGGGAATCCTCGTCGATGCGGGTGGGCGCACGGACAGCGCGCGAGATTGCGCCCCAGAAAAATTGTCGATCGCTGGGCGACCAGGCCAGGCGCAAGGTGGGCTGAACCTCGATTCCCGCCGACTCGTGGGACTCGACCCGCGAGCCTACCGTCAATCGCAGCCGGTTGGGAACGAGCGTCACCTCGTCCTGCGCGAAGAGGCTGAAGAGCTGCTGCGTGCTGCGTGTGGGATCCCAGACCAGCACTGGGGAATTCCCGACGTCGTCGCGGCTGACCCGATAATCCAGGCCGCAGACGAGATCTTGCCGGCTGCCCAGCGGCAGGCGGCGCTGGATGTCCAGGTCCCAGGTGCCGCGATGCTCCTCGAACTGCCGCGGCACCTTGCGGTGAGTCTGGTCCCAGTAGAGCTGGACCTCGAGGCTCGAGGCCGCCGAATACCGGCGCGACCACCGCCCGAGCAGATTGCCGCCTTCCACGTCGGTGTCGGGCCGGACCAGCTCGCCGATCAGGCCGCGGTAGACGTCACCCTGCAGGGTGAAGGCGTCCCGCTCCGAGCGGTCGCCGTCCAGGCGGAAGCCGCCCTGCGCCATGCGCAGGGGATCTTCGGCGCTGCCTCCCTGGGCGAGGGCCAGGGCGTCGATGTAGCGGTACTTGCCGTAGACGCGGTACGCGGTTGTCTCGTTCAACGCCCCGCCGTACTGGACGGCCCCGGTGCCGCGGTCCTCGGTGCCGGCGCCGGCGCTCACCAGGCTCCCTTGCGTCTGCCGGGCGCTCTTGGTGATGACGTTGATCACACCGTTGACGGCGTTGGCCCCCCACAGGGTGGCACCGGGGCCGCGGATGACCTCGATCCGGTCGACGTCGTCGAGCAGAACGTCCTGGACGTCCCAGAAAACACCGGAGAACAGAGGCGTATAGACGCTGCGGCCGTCGATGAGGACGAGCAGCTTGTCGGCGGTCGCGCTGTTGAAGCCGCGGGCGCTGATCGCCCAGGTCCGCGAGTCGAAGCGGGCCACGTGGAGGGAATTGGCGAGGCGCAACGCCTCCGGCAGGCTGGTCGCGCCCGAGCGGCGGATGTCCTCACTGGTGATGACGGTCACCGCCGCCGCGGTCTGTGAGGCCCGCTCGCTGCGCCGCGACACCGAGGTCACGTCGATTTCCATCAACTGCTCGATGCTGAGCTGCTTGAGCTCCGCCGGCTCGACCCGCGGCTCCTCCTGGGCCGATAGGGTGAGCGCGGGCGCGGCCAAGCCCAGCAGCAGCACCGCCGGCAGCCACGACCTTCCCTTCCTACAAACCCCTGGCAAGAAATTCATCGGCAATCTCTCTCACCGGCCACGCCGCCGGCCAAACGGTGTTCACGATCTCCTGAAACCGGCCTTGTCGTGCAGGGGCCGTGCCACCCCCTCATCACCCCGGCCCTCTTCTCCCATCGCCCTCCCAGTCGTGGAATCTTGCTGTTCTCCCTCTTCTCCCGGCGGAGGGGGGGAGGCTGGGAGAAGAGGGTTGGGGTGATGAGGGTCAAGGCGGCACCGCTCTGATCCGGGTTTGGAATGCCGGCTGGATCGGAGAAAAAGGCTCCGCTGTTTCCGATCCAGTTTTCGGTGGTAGATCGGAGAGGGACCGCACCAGAGAATCGTTCAAAGGTACGACGCTGAAATCGCAGTAACCCTACCGCA
>DATIOS010000359.1:0-1962 GCA_035472915.1 Thermoanaerobaculia bacterium | reverse complement strand
GAATTCGTGTCGCTGCGGCGTGGCATGGGTGAGCACCGGGGCGAGGGTCGCAGTGATGCGGACAGAGGAGGGGTGCGCCAGGCTCTCGGGATCGGTTCCGACAACGGTGGCGTGAATGACGCCGTTGTCGATTGTGCCGGTGACTTCATTGGTGTAGCCCTGGTCGTCCCTGGCGACGAAATGGATCGCGGAACCTTTGGCTGTGCCTTCGAGCTTGCTGCCGGCGAACTCGCCGGTGAGCTTCTCGCCTTGCTGATCGAGCTTGAGGCCGAAGTAGCGTGGCGTGCCGTAGACGTCGGCGGAGACGGTCCAGCGGCCGGTGAGCGAAGGGGGTTGGGCGGCGGCGGCGAGCGCCGTGAGGGCCAGCAGGTAGAGGGGGAGCTTGGTGCGGGTCACGCGTATTCCTCCTGTTGCGGTGGAGTGTGGGGAGATGCGATGGCATTTCGGACGTCGACCCTACGATCAACGTGCACTCTCGCCAGCTGGGCGGACACCCAGGCGTTCTGATTACGCCGCGGGCTTCAGCTCCGACGTGCAGTGGGGGCAGCGGGTCGCCTTGAGCGGGATGGCCGAGAGGCAGTAAGGGCACTCCCGCGTCGTGGGAGCAGCCGGCGCAGCCGGTTTCTCCTCGCCCCGCCGCAGACGGTTGAACTGCTTGACGATGAGGAAGACCACCAAGGCGACGATCAGGAAGCTGATGACGTTGTTGAGGAAGAGGCCGTAGTTGACCGTCGGCACGCCCGCCGCCTTGGCCGCGGCGACGGAGGCAACCGGCTTGTCCCCCAGGTTGAGGAACAGATTCGCGAAGTCGACCTTCCCCAGCAACAGGCCGATGGGCGGCATGATGATGTCGTCCACCAGCGAGGAGACGATCTTGCCGAAGGCGGCCCCGATGATGACGCCGACCGCCAGGTCGAGAACGCTCCCCTTGACCGCGAACTCCTTGAACTCCTTGATCATTCCCATGGCAGGTTCTCCTTGGACCTACAGTCGACCTTCGATCCAGCATCCACCGAGCACCCGCGTGCCCTGGTAGAAGACGGCGGCCTGACCAGGCGTGACGCCGCGCTGGGCTTCGGCAAAATCGATCTCGACCCGCCCCTCTGCCAGCGGCCGGATGCGAGCCGCGACGCCGGGATGGCGGGAGCGGATCTTTACCGTGGCCTCGATCTCCCCGTCCGGCGCAGGGCCGATCCAGTGCAGGTGCTCGCCGCGCAGGCCGAGGGCCATCAGGTCGTGCTCCTCGCCGACCACCACGCGGTTCTCCGTGGGCTCGATCTGAAGGACGAAGAGCGGGCTTGGCGCGGATAGGCCCAGGCCCCGGCGCTGACCCACGGTATAGCGGTAGTAGGGCTGGCCCTCGCCCAGCGTCTCGCCGCGGGAGTCCACCAGCACGGCCGGCTCGGCGAGAGTGGGCGCGCCATAGCGGTCCGGGTCGGCGGCCACCTGATCCTCCACGAACTCGCGGATGCCGCCGGAGACGAAACAGACCTCCATGCTCTCGCCCTTCTCCGCTACCACCAAGCCGGCCTCGCGGGCGAGCTGCCGCACCTCCGGCTTGGTCATGTCGCCGAGCGGAAAGAGGGAAGCCGCGAGTTGCTCGGCCGTCAGCTCGAAGAGGTAGTAGCTCTGGTCCTTCTCGGCGTCGAGCGCGGTGTGGAGCTCGGGGCCATCCGGCCCCTCGAGGATACGGGCGTAGTGGCCCGTCGCCACCCGATTCGCACCCAGCTGGCGTGCCCGGTCGAGCAGCAGGTCGAACTTGATCCAGGTGTTGCAGCGCACGCAGGGGCTCGGGGTGCGGCCTGCGAGGTAGTCGTTGACGAACGGATCCACCACCTTGTCGCGAAACTCCTCGTCCATGCGCAGGGTGTAGTGGGGGATGCCCGCCTGCTGGGCGACGCGCTTGGCATCCCCCAGGTCGAGGGCGCCGCAGCAGCGGCCGTTGGCCTCCACGCCGGAGTG
>DATIOS010000358.1:0-4172 GCA_035472915.1 Thermoanaerobaculia bacterium | reverse complement strand
AGCAGCTCCACCTGCTGAACCTCGCCTTCTCCCTCCTGGGGTGCACCCGGAACGAGCAGAGCGTCACGCCGGTCCAACAGGTAGCCGCGCAGGCGCGACAGCCCTTCGGATTTTTCGAGCACGGCGGTCACGCCGAGGACGGTGCAAAGATCGCGCACCGCCTGATCGACGTAGCCGGAGAGGACGTAAACCGCGGTATCGGGGAAGTTGGCGGTCACGAAGCGGACCAGACGCATGCCGTCCAGGCCGCCGAGTTGAGAAACAGAGAGGTCGGTGATGACGACGTCGAAGCGGAAGCAGCGCAGCAAGGCTTCCGCGGCCTCGATCTCCATGCAGGTGGTCAGGTCGAGACCCGGCAGGCGCAGACAGGCCGCCAGGGTGTCGACCACGATCGACTCATCGTCGAGGATCAGTACGCGAAGCACGGCATCGTCATCGTGCCGCTTTGGCGGGGACTCCGCGGGCGGCGGAAAATCATCGAATCTAGCTGCCTCCACACCGACTCACCGGGTCGCACCCACACGGACGGCTCGGCGGAGATGAAATTCCCGCCCATCCACACCTACGCGGAAACCGGTGTTGCGAGAACGGATTGAGTCAGGGGGGAGGGTATCTCGTGAAATGCGGGAAGTCAACCGCAGCCGGGCGGCGCGAACACTACACCAGGGCGTAAGAACCACAGCTCGAACCGCGGATTTTCCGCGAGCTCCAGCGCCTCCCGAATCGCCCTGGCGTAGAGCTCTCCCTGCGAGGAGTAGATGGCGGCTCGCGCCTGCACTTCCCTCTCCGTCCGTACCTCGTCGGTCTTGTAGTCTGCAATCACGATTCTGCCATCGTCAGGATTACGATAGAGGAGGTCGATCGCACCGGCGACGACTCCCACCGGCGACCTGTCTCCCACTCCCGGCGGTAGGAGGATGGGAAGCTCGCGAGCGAGGATATGGTTTTTCAGTGTTCTCAGTCGTGCGAGGAAAGGGCCGGCGGCGAAGGATTCCAGGAGCGACTCAGCCAACGGGAGGGAGCGGTCGAGCTCGTCCCCCTCCACCAGGGCGGCAAGATAGCCGGGGAGTAGGGAGCGCTGGCGACCGGTCTCCTGGCGGGGGTCGGCGGCGAAATCCCACTCTTCCAGAGCGCGGTGAATGGCGCCGCCAGCCGCCATGGCCGCCGGTCGGTCGACAACGGAATCACCGGCGTCGCGGGGTTCACGCCGTCCGGACCTCTCCGACGTGAAGCGCTCGGCCTGCTGCTCGCGGAGGAGGGCATGGGCCTCCTCGGAGGCGGCGCCGCCGAAACGGCGGGCCATGCGGACCGCGGACCGGGCGCGCTCGGCGCGGAGGCCCGACGAGACGAGGGCGATCTCCTCGGGTCCCGGCAATCCAGGGCGCTCGGGCTCGGCGGCAAGCCCAGGGACCTCGGTCGGACGCAAGGCGGGAAACTTCCACAAGGCGCCGGCCGTGTCCGTAAAGGTCCAAGCTGGACTGGCATCCGCCGCCAGAGCCTCTTCCCACCGGGCATGAAGGTCTCCCGGCAAGTCGCGGCGGGACAGCAGGAGGTCCAGAGGGGTGTGGGCCTGGTCCCACGGCTTCGCGGCGGACCGGCCGGGGCGATCCGGCCAGGTGCCGGCCAGCACCACGCGGTCCTTGGCCCGGGTCATGCCGACGTAAAGCAGGCGAACGCGCTCGGCGGCCTCCACCTCACGGCGCTCGGCCTCCACCCGGTCGAAGCCGAGGGTGGGCGCACCGAAGAGGCGATACTCGAAACCGCCGGCGACGGTCGAGGTGGGCGCGGTGCGGCCGGCTTCGGTGCGGGATCCACTGTCACCAGGCGGCGGTGCCTTGTGGAGCTGAACGAGGTAGACATGCTCGAAGTCCAGCCCTTTGGCGCCGTGAATGGTGAGCACGGCGACGGCGTCCTCGGAGCCTTCCGTGGGCCTCCCCTCTTCCGCCTCCTTCGCCTCGGCGACACTACGGCGCAGGGCGCGGAGGATGGCCGTCACATCGCCCCCCCCTTCCTCCATGGTGGCAAGGAGCTGGCGGAAGAAGCGCTCCAGGTTGGCCAGGCGGTAAGGACCCAGATAGCGTGCCGCCTCCGTGGCCTCCACCAGGGTCAGCCCGCGCAGGCGCTCGACGAAAACGTCTGCCGTCTCGGTGGCAAAGGAGCGCCGCAGAAGTGCCAGGCTCTCGACGGCTGCCAGGAGATTGTGCTCCCAGCCGTCGACCCGCTCGATGCCGGGAACGTCCTTCGGCGTCGCGCGGGCCGCGTCCTCGACAGCCTGCCGAACCATGGCAAGGGCGTCGGGATCGGAGTCCTCCAGCTCGGTCATGAGCTTCGGAAACTGCTGGTTCCAGAGGGGAATCAGGGCCGCGTCGGGCACGCCCACGGTCGCGGAGCGCAGCACGGTGAGGAGGGCGAGGTGATCCCCCGGATCGAGGATCGCCCGCACCAGGGCCGCCGCTTCGATGACTTCGCGGCGCCGGTAATACTGCTTGTCCCGCCCCACGGCGAAAGGAACCCGCGCCCGGCGCAGCTCCTCCAGGTAGAGATCGAGATCCCCCGTGCTGCGCAGAAGGATGGCGATCTCCTTCCAGCGCACGCCGTGCTGCTCGTGCAGGGAGCGGAGGTCAGCGGCCAAGGCCGTGGCCTCGATCTGCGTCGCCTCGCTGGCCGTGGTCCTGCCCGCACCCTTCTCTCCCTCCGCCTTCCACGAGATCCAGTGCTCGACAGGCGCCCAGCCGCCGCCCCGAGCCGCGCCGTCGCGGACAAAGCCAGGATCGCCCTGCCGCCGCTCGCAGGCCAGCAGGGGCTCGAAGGGGGGCTGAACGCCCTCGCGGTGGAGCATGACGGGCTCGATGACCCGCGCCACCTCCTCCAGGATGACGGGCACGGAGCGGAAGTTCTCGACCAGCGACATCACCTCGCCCCCCGCCTCCCGCACCATCGCTACGAAACCGTCGTAGGCCCGCAGGTCGGCATTGCGCCAGCCAAAGATGGACTGCTTGGGGTCGCCCACCAGAAACAGGCCCGGCCGCTCGGCAACCGGACCGTCCAGGGCGATCCAGCGCAAAAAATCGCACTGGATGCGGTCGGTGTCCTGGAACTCGTCCACCAGGAGCTGATCGATGCGCCGCCGCACCTGCCGGCGCACCTCGGGCTGGCGGGCGAGGAGCTGCTCGGCACCGGTGAGGAGGAAATCGAAGGTGGCGATCCCCTGCGTCCGAAGCTCGGCCTCGACGGCGGCGAGAAGGGGGCGAAGGGCGAGGCGGCCATGCTCCAGCAGCTCGGGATCGAGGCAGCCCAGGTGGCCGAGGTACTGGTCCAGGCGGTCGGCCGCCGCCGCGAGCTCATCCAGGACGTCCCCGAAGAGGTCAGCTTCCTTCCTCTTGCGAGCCCATTCATGGAGATGGCCCCTCAAGTTTTCGGGGAGTAGCTCCGCGGCCCATTCCTTCAGAGTCGACACCGGAATCTCGACGGTCCTGGAAAGGCGATCGATCAGGGTGGCGAGACCCTCCTCGATCTTACGGACGTTCTTTCCCCGCGCCTTCCGTAGGCGCGGCGCGATGAGCCCGTGGACCTGCCGGCAGGCCGCGGCCAGGCGATCGCGAAACGCACGCACGGCGTCAGGTCCGAGAGGATCCGTCGCCAGCTCGCCCGAAGGCAGACCGGAGCCCAGGAGGGCGATCAGAGCCTCGACGATTTCCCGCGGGCCGAAACCGAGCGCGGCCAAGGCCAGGAGGTGGGGATCGCCCGGAGTGCCGTAGCTCTCTCGCAGCGAGTCCTCGACGATCTCCTGAACGATCTGCTCCACCCGGCTGCCATCGGCGTCGATCACCAGATCGGGATGGACTCCCGCCTCCAGCGGATGCTCGCCCAGCAGCCCGCGGCAGAAGGCGTGGATGGTGCGGACGACGAGATGATCCAAAGTGCCCAGGAGTGCGCGAGCGCGGGCCACGCGCTCCGCCGCGGACGGCAGCAGCGAGGCGTCGAGCCAGGAGGGGACCTCTCCCGATGACGCCAGCAAGGCCAGCTCGCGAGCCGTCCGTCCCGCCATCTCGGCCGCCGCCGCCTCGGTGAAGGTGATGGCCACGACGCGGCTGAGAACCTCCGCGGCGATGCGATCGATCGTCACTTCTTCGGACCGGCCGAACGGCTTGGCGGCGGCACGCTCGGCGAGG
>DATIOS010000357.1:0-4133 GCA_035472915.1 Thermoanaerobaculia bacterium | reverse complement strand
CGGCGAGACCATGACCGGCGAAATGCCAGCCGTCATAGAACCCCGTGGCGAGGGCCACCTGGACTTGCCGAAGAGACGCCGCGACCTCAACGACCTCGCGCTCCGCATGACCGAAGCTCTTCAACCGCTCCGCTTCTACCCTGCTGTTTCGCAGACCCGAATCCTTCGGCACAACCAAGGCGATCCTCTGCATGGGGAGGTTTCTGGTCTGGGGTAGGTGAAGGTCGGTTAGCCAACGGGTGAGTCTGAACGCTTCCACAAGGAAAGGCTTGGGAGATGATGGATCTCCGGGGTCCTGGAGCTTCAGCAGCTCCCAGGGAATCCACGCTTCGTTGGAGAGGATTTGGACCGTCCGGACCGAGCCGACGAGGGCACAGAGACGGCTCTGGAGCGTTTCGGGGAAGATCTCTGTAAAGAGTTGTACACCACGCCCCCCGAGCCAATCCGCCAGGTAATCAGGCGGTATCCTCGCGACTTCCCGAAAACACTCCCGGAAGTACTCATGAGGCTCGCCGTTGAAAGGCTTTGATTCAAATTTTGCCAGGCGGAGATTGAATCGCGTCTCGCGTGCATTGACGACAAACCTCAGGATGCGCCGGCCGTCTGTCAGGGTCTCCTGTGTCACGCCGAGGATCAGGTCGGGATCTTCAGATTCATGCACAGCAACAGGATCTGGGATGACTCCGGCGGCGGTTTGCGAGGCCATGGCGTCAACCTCCCAAGGTCGGCGCGCTGGAGCGCAGCGTCCGCGTCTGCGTCGCCTCCGCCAGTTGATAGGTCGTCACCACCACCGTCTTGCCAAGGCCGACGGTGTCGCTCGCCCCCAGGGCCGCCGCTTCCTTCGCCGCCAGCTTGCGGCCGCTTACGAAGGTGCCGTTGGTGGAGCCCAGGTCGAGCAGGCTCATCCGGCCATGCGCAACGACCAGGCGGGCGTGGTGGCGTGAAATGCCGTCGCCGTCGACGACGATGTCCCCTTCGCGGCCGATGACGAAGGATCCCTCCTGCGCCTCGCCCGGCGACGGCGCGGCGCGCAACCCGGCAATGGGCCGCGCAGGGGCGCCCATGCCGAGGCCCGGGTTGAGCGGCAAGTGGTTCGGCAGCGGCAGCCCCAGGTGTTGCAGATAGAAGAGGCTCATCAGGTCGTTGTGTCCGCCCGCAGCGCGCAGGGCGACTTCCAAGGCGGATTCATCGTGGTAGAAACCGAGCAGGAAGCTGCGCGCCTCTTCGAGCGGTAGGTCGCGCCCGTCCCGGCGGGCTTTCTCCGACATCTGCAGCGCCACGTCATTGAACAGCTCGCCCTTCTGGATCTGCGCCTTCCAAGAAGCCAGGCGCCCCTTCCCCTCCATCTCTTCCCGGACTTCGGCCTCCACAGCCTGCTTCATCTTCGGGTCATCGGTATCGACCTCGGTCAACCAGACTTCGACAACGCCCAAGCCCCAGCGCTGTGACGTCTGCCCGAGCCCAGCGCGAATACGCTCGCGCAAGGCCGGTTGAAACCCCGTGCCGCCGCCGAAGAGGACCTCGTCGATCCGCATCGCCTGCACTGTCTCGCGGATCGAGTTCTGCATCAGGCCGCGCAGCGCGACGTTGGTCTCCTCGTCCTTCTCAGCATCCTGAGTGAAGGGCTTGTAAGTGCCGGGTCCCTGGTCGAGCAGGGCGGCGGCGTTGGTCACCGCCACCCGGAGCGTGGTCTTGAAGGAAATGCGCACGCGGTCGGTGGTGTAGTAGGGAACCTTGGGGATGTCCACTTGGCGCTCACGCGGATAGATCCACACCAACTCGTCGACGAACGGCCAGACCCAGGTCGTCCCCTCCGGCTTCACCTCGTTCGTGCGGCGTCCCATGCGGATCACCACTCCGACGGCGCCGAGGGGAACGCGCCTGAGTCCCAATAGCAGAGCGGCCACTGGTAACGACAGCAGCAACAGAAAAACGACGAAGAAAGCGCACATGGGATCTCCCTCCCAGCAAGTGCCGGGCAGCGTCGCCGGTCATCCGAACGGTCAGGACGCGATGTAGAGTGGGCTCGTCTTCGAGCCGTTCACGCGTCCTTGCGCCTCCTCCACCGTCGCCTCGGCGGCATAGGTGCCGGCCGGCGCTTCGGCCGGCAGCGAGAACTCAGCAGTCGATTCGACGACGCCGCCGCCGTTGGGTACCTCGAAGCTCGCCTGTTCGCCAGTCATGTAGGATCCCTGATATTTGATGCCGCGATAGCAATTGATCTTGATCGTCTCATTTGGGTCCGGTCCAATCACGAGGTAACGGATGTGCAGTGTCGCGGACTGGCCCGGCTTGATGGTCTCGGGATCGAAACGGACTTCCTGGATCCGCATCACATAACCGTCCGACGGCTGGTAGCCCGCCATCTGAATGGCCTGGTCCCGGCTATAAAAGACTTTGTCGCGATGGCTGCCCACCAGGTAGCCGGCTACGCCGCCGACGACCGCCCCTGCCGCGGCTCCTCTCGCCACGTTCTGGCCTCGCGCACGAGCCAGCAGACCACCTAGAATCGCTCCGCCGATCGCTCCTATGACGGTGGACTTCCTGGCGCGGTTGGCGGAAACCCACTCCTTGATGTTCTGCGGCTGCCGTGCCGCCGATTGCTGCTGGGAGTCGTCGGCCTGGGCCTGCTGCTCCGTGCTCTCCTGGCTCCAGGCCGGCACTCCGGCTAGCGGTAACGACAGGGTTGTGATCGCTAGAATCGCGATAAATCGTTTCATGATCATCCCTCCTTTGAAGTCTAACGAGGCGGTTTTTTCACGACCTCGTCCTTGGTTTTCACCTTCGTCCCTTTAAAAATGCTTTTCATCTCCTGCTCCGCCCGCGCTCCCAGGTCCCGCGCCTCGGCGGCGATCGCTTCCGGCACTCCACCGTCGCTGGCGAGCTTGTTCGCCAGCGTCTGGGCTTCGGGGTAGTGCTTGTCCTGGATCAGGCCGCGGATCTCCTGCAGACGGCGTTTCCAGGCTGCTTCGTCCTGCTGGTTCGTGATGTCGGCAGTCTTCGCCGAGATCTCCGCGCTAGTAACCTTCTGCTCGAGCGCGTGCAGGTTCGCCACCTCGTCGATGAGGTCGGCACGGTAGGGCACGGCGGTCTCCTGAAGTTGGCTCAACAGCTCCCGAGCAGCGCTGAACCGCTTGGCTTCGACGTCGTCCCGTACGCTGTCGAGTCCCTTGCGAAGGGTCTCGCGTATGAGCGCCACCTCGCGCCGGTGCGTCTCCTTGTTGACTTCCCGGTTGTCCACCGGCGGTGGCGGAGCTGCGCGCTGCGCGCGACCCCCTTTGGGTGCCGGATCGCGGGCGGGCTTGCCGACGCCCACCATACCCATGGGCGGGTCCACCGCCGGCACAGCCGGCGCCCGCTCGCTGAGCTGCGCAGGCGCTGGCGACGCGGGTTCCGGTGTCGATGGTGCGGCGGCGGGCGGCGAAGCGGCGGCCACCGTCACGCCACCCGCGGACGGTGGCGACGGCGAGCTCTGGAGGAAGAGGCCGAGCGCCACCGCCGTCAGGAGTGCCAGGACCACGCCGGCCGGCACCAGCACCTTCCACAGCGGCCACCTCTTGCCGCTCCCGACCGCGGGCGCCGGCATCGGGGGAACGGCTGGCGGCGGCGCCACGGTGCGGGGCAGCGGCGGCAATGGGTCGGTCCGCGGAAAGCCGGCGGGCGCGGGCAACGGCAAGGTGGGATCGGAGGCCGTCGCACCTCCTGGGGCCGTCACCGGCACCGCTTCGCGGAGTGCGCGCAGCATCTCGCCGGCGCTCGCGAACCGGTCGTCCGGGTTCTTCGCCAGCGCCCGCCCGACCACTGCCGTCACCGCCGGCGGCACGGCCGGGTTGCGGGCGGACAGGTCAGGGGGCGGCGCCTCGATTTGGAGCTTGTTGATCTCGTACATGCTCTCGGCGTCGAAGGGGGGTGCGCCGGCGAGCATCTCGTAGAAGACGATGGCGGCACTGTAAATGTCGGTCCGGTGATCCATCTCCCGCGGCCGTAGGATCTGCTCGGGAGACATGTATATCGGCGTGCCGATCGAGGCCTGCGACGAGGTCAGCCGCTTGTCGCCGATCAGAAGGGCGATGCCGAAATCCATCAGCTTGACCCGGCCGTCCGCGGTGAGGAGCACATTGGAGGGCTTGACG
>DATIOS010000356.1:0-9123 GCA_035472915.1 Thermoanaerobaculia bacterium | reverse complement strand
AGTTCCTCAGGAACGGCCTCCGGCTCCAGTTCCAGCTCGAACTCCACCTCGGGGAAGGCCTCGATCTCCTCGACCGCCTCGGGCTCCTCCTGCACCGGCGCCGCGGCTGCATCCTTGCCGTCCCCGGACCAGGCGGAGCCGATGCGCAGGCCCGCTCCGGTGGCCATGTCCGGCGGCGGCTTGACGAGACTCGTAGGCTCGTCGTCGCTCTCCATGTCGAGCACGAAGACCTCGTCGAGATCGAGCTCGATCTCCTCTTCGTGATCGACCTCCGCGGGCTCGGCGGCGGCAGAAGCTGCCGGTTCGGGCACGATGGCGGCGGCAGCGGCCTCCATGGTGGCCGCAAGGTCGTCCACCTCGACCTCTTCCTCGGCTTCCGGGAAGGCGCCGGCGTAGATCTGCGGTTCGTCGCCCAGCGGCTCGTCATCCGGGGGAGGAGGCGGCGGAACGAACCGCGGCTCCGGAGCCCGAACCGCGGGAGCCGGCGCGGGCTTCGGCGGCGGCGCCTGACGCGTGGGCTTGGGCTCGGCTCGGGCCTCGACGACTGGAGCGGCGGGAGCCGGCGCGGTGGGGGGCTCGTCCATCCGCGTCAGGTGGGCCAGCCGTCCGGCCTGCGGATTGCGCTCGGCGGCAATCGAAAGGAAACGGGCAGCGGCGGCCGTGTTGCCCGAAGCGCGCAGCCGAGTCAGGGCGTCCTGGATGAAATCCACGTTGGTGCTGTCGATGTCCAGCGCCCGCTCGTAGACCTGGGCCGCGTCCTGGGAGCGGTCGTGGGCGAGCATCATTTCGGCGATGACCCGGTACTCGGAGACCGCCTTTTCGATGAGCTGCTGGCGCTGGTAGATCTCCGCCAGCTTGACGTGGTAGCTCGGGTTATTGGGCTCCAGGTCCGCCATCTTCTGGTAGATGGCAATGGCCGACGCGGCGTTGTCGTGCTTCTGGTAGTAGTCCGCCAGCACCTGGTACTGGGTGCGCGCCTCGTTGACCAGCCCCTGCTTGTGGTAGAGCTCGGCCAGCTTCTCGTAGACCTCGAGCCGCGTCGGATCGAGCTTGATGATCTTCTTGTAGATGGCGATCGCCTTGACGAAGAAGCCCTCCGTCGAGTACTGCTCGGCGATCTGGGTGAAAAAGTCGACGGCCTCGTCGATGCGCTGGATTCGAGCGTAGAGGTCGCCGATCCGGTTCAGCGTGTTGATGTCGTTCGGATTGTCCGCCAGCAGCTTGCGGTACTCGCGGATGGCCGGCTCGATCTTCCCGCGGGAGACGTACTTCTCCGCCGTCTGCACCACCTGCTCGCGCGTAATGGCCATCAGCAGCGTGCCTCGCGGGGGAGCACGGGCCGGAACGTGAGGCGGTGGATGGGAGAGGGGCCGTAGATCGAGAGCGCTTCCAGGTGCTCGGGCACCGAGTAGCCCTTGTGGGACGCGAAGCCGTACTGCGGATAGGTCCGGTCGAGGTCGACCATCATTTGGTCGCGCGCCACCTTGGCGACGATCGAGGCGCAGGCGACCGCGTAGCTGAAGCAGTCGCCGCGCACCACGGGGAAACAGGGGAAACAGAAGCCGGAGAGGGAAACGGCGTCGACCACGGCACAGTCGGGAACCGGCCGCAGCCGCGAAAGCGCCGCCTTCATGGCCTTGCGGGTCGCTTCGAGGATGTTGATGCGGTCGATGACCTCCGGTGACACCTCGGCGACCGTGAAGGCGATCGAGGTGGAACGGATGGCGTCGGCGGCGCGCTCCCGCTCGGCAGCGGTGAGGCACTTGCTGTCGTCGACCCCAGGAACCAGGCAGCGAGTATTCACGATGACGGCGGCGGCCACGACCGGACCCGCGAGAGAGCCGCGACCCACCTCGTCGACGCCGGCGATGAGGCTGTAGCCGTGACGGCCCAAGCCGTCCTCCAACCCGCATAGCAGGCGAAGACGGTAGGCCTCCAGGAACAGCTCGATCATCGCCCGGGCCGGCTGGGCCGCAGGTCTCGGTGCCCTGCTCACCGCGATTCCTTTCTCAGCCACCGTCCGTTGCGCCGGCTTCAGGCAGCCGGCCGGCCCTAAGACCGGCCCTTGTCGTCGCGGCGCTCGTCGATGCGAGCCGCCTTGCCGCGCAGATTCCGCAGGTAGTACAGCTTGGCGCGGCGCACCCGGCCCCGGCGCACGACCTCGATCTTGTCGACGTTCGGGGAGTGGAAGGGGAAGATCCTCTCGACGCCAATACCGCCGGAGATCTTGCGCACCGTGAAGCTCTCCCGAGTCCCGCCACCGCGGCGGGAGATCACGACGCCCTGGAAGACCTGGATCCGCTGCTTGTCGCCCTCGACCACGCGCACGTGGACGCGGACCGAGTCGCCCGGCTTGAAGTCCGGATGGCCCTGCCGGTAGTACACACTTTCGACCTGATCCAACTGGTTCATGACTCACCTCGCAACCGACGGATCGCCCAGGACGTTTCCGTCATTATTCCCATTTCAGAATGGCTGCGCAAGCAGCCTCTCACTTCTCGCCTCTTCGTACCTCGTCCAGCACCCGCCGCTCCTCCGGGGTGAACCGCGCCAGCACCTCGGGCGCCGCCAGCAGATCCGGCCGCTTGGCCAGGGTCGCCCGCAACGCCTCCCGCTGCCGCCAGCGGCGAATCGCCGCGTGGTCCCCTCCAGTCAGCACCTCCGGCGTCGCCAAGCCCTCGACCACCGGCGGCCGAGTGTAGTGCGGGTAATCCAGCAGACCGGCCCGGAAGCTGTCATTCTCCACCGAGTCCGCCAGCTTGACCACCCCCGGCACCTGCCTCGACAGCGCCTCGATCAGCACCATCGCCGGCAGTTCGCCGCCCGACAGCACGTAATCGCCGATCGAAATCTCCTCGTCCACCACCGTCAGCCGCACCCGCTCGTCGATCCCCTCGTAGCGTCCACAAAGGAGGACGAGATCGCCGTGCTCCGCCGCCAGCTCCCGCACCTTCGCTTCGTCCAGCCGCCTCCCCTGGGGCGACAGGAGCACCCGCCAGGGATGACCTTCGCCGGAGACGGTCCGGACGGCACGGATCCAGGGCGGCGCCGTCATCACCATCCCGCCACCGCCACCGTACGGCTCGTCGTCGACGCTGCGGTGACGGTCCTCCGTGAAATCCCGAAGGTCGTGTACCCGCACCTCCAGGAGTCCCTTTTCAATCGCCCTTCCCACCAGGCTGGTCGCGAGGAACGGCGCGAAAAGCTCGGGGAAGATGGTCAGAACCTGGACGCGCATGTCTCGACCAGCCCCGGCGGCAGCTCCAGATCGATCCGCGCCCCTGCCACGTCCACCTCCCGCAGGAACTCGCGAACGAACGGCACCGGAATCCGCCGTCCCTCTCCCTCGACGATCAGCAGCAGACCGCCGCCATCCTCCACCACCTCCGCGACCCGCCCCAGCTCCTCGCCGCTCACCCGGCACGTGCAGCCGAGGAGCTCGTAGTGATAGTAGGTGCCGGACTCGGCCGCCGGCACCTGGGAGCGGGGGATCTCCAACCAGAGACTCCGCAGCTCCTCGGCCTGGTCGCGGTCTTCGGACCCCGCGAACCTCACCACCGCGCCGCTCTTGTGAGACCGGCTCGCGACCACCTCGAGCTGTACCGGCGGCTGCCCCTCGCGGACTCCCGTGAGCCGACTGCCCGGCGCGAAGCGCTCCGGCACGTCCGAGAGCACCTCGACCACGACCTCGCCCCGCACCCCTTGGGGGCGCAGCACGCGGCCCACAGTGATGGTTTCCGGCAGGTCGTCCCGTTGCTTCGCGGCACCTGCGGCCAGGTTGTCGGCTTCAGTCTTCGAGGATTTCGAGCTCATAGCGCACTCCCCGCCGATCCTCGCGGGTTTCCAGCAGCGTGCGCATCGCCCGTGCCGTCCGCCCCTGGCGGCCGATCACCTTGCCCAGGTCGTCGGGGGCGACCTTCAGCTCCAGGATGCCGCCTCCCCGCCGGTTGGGAACCTCCCCCACTTCCACGGCATCGGGCTCGTCCACCAGCAGCCGGGCCAGCTCCTTGACGTCGTCGGCAGGCTCGGGCACGGTCAGGCGCTCTTCTTGGTTCGTTGCAGCAGCTTCTTCACCGTGGGCGACATCTGCGCTCCACGACCGACCCAGAAGTCGGCGCGGGCGGCGTCGATGGTCACCTGGGCGGGGTTCTTCGTCGGATCGTAGTGGCCGATCTCCTCCACCGCGGCAGCCGTCGGAGTGTTCCGCGAGTCAGACACCACCACACGGAAGAAAGGGTTGTTCCGGGCGCCCATGCGGCGCAGCCGAATCGTCAGCATCTTGAAGCCTCCAAGTTCTCAGTTACTTATCCGCGCGAGACCCGTGCACGGCTCATCCCGCGCGAAGTACTCCCGGGCCCCCGCTAAGGGAGGGCGCGCAAAGACGGGCGAGTTTAGCAGAAGGAGGGCGGATCGCAAAGCAAGGAGGCAGGCGCCTACGCCCGCGCCCCGCCCATCCCCATGGCCCGCTTCAGCCACTTGCCCTGGACGCCCTTCATCATCTTCTGCATCGTCCGGTACTGCTTGAGCAGGCGGTTGATCTCGGCCACCGAGGTGCCGGAGCCCATGGCGATCCGCTTCTTGCGCCCGCCATTGAGGACGTCCGGCCGCCGGCGCTCCTGCGGCGTCATGGAGTTGATGATCGCCTCGACCTTCTTGAGGCCGCTCTCGTCGACGTTGGCTGCGTCGAGCCCCCGCAAGGGGCCGACCTTGGGGAGCATCTCCAGCACCGAGGCGAGCGGACCCAGCTTCTTGAGCTGCCGGAGCTGGTCGCGCAGGTCCTCCAGCGTGAACTGCTGGCTGACGATCCGTTTCGCCAGCCGCTCCGTCTCGGCAGAGTCGAGTCCGCGCTCGGCGGCCTCGATGAGCGACAGCACGTCGCCCATGCCGATCATCCGCGACGCCATGCGCTCGGGATGGAACAGCTCGAGATCGTCGGCCTTCTCGCCGACGCCCACGAAGCGGATGGGCACCCGCGCCACGGTGCGGATCGAAAGGGCCGCGCCGCCGCGGGAGTCGCCGTCGAGCTTGGTGAGGATGGCGCCGGTCAGCGGCAGCACCTGAGCGAACTGCTCGGCGCTCTTCACCGCGTCCTGGCCGGTCATCGAATCGGCCACGAAGAGAACTTCTGTCGGCTTGATCGTGTCGGCGAGATGCTTGATCTCGTCCATCAGCGCCGTGTCGACGTGCAAGCGGCCGGCGGTGTCCATGATCACCACGTCGTGGCCGCGCTGGCGGGCGATGCTCAGCGCACGAGCGCCGAGAGCGCTCACCGTTTCGCCCGCCTCAGGCTCGAGAACCGGCACCTCGACTCCCTTGCCCACCTGCTTCAACTGCTCGACGGCGGCAGCGCGCTGCAAGTCGCCGGCGACCAGCAGCGGATGCTTTCCCGTCTTCTTCAAGCGCTTGGCGAGCTTGCCGGCCGTCGTCGTCTTGCCCGAGCCCTGAAGGCCGCAGAGCATGACCACGGCGGGCCGGCCGTCGAGCCGAAGCTCCGTTCCCTCGTCGCCTAGCAGCGAGGAGAGCTCGTCGCGGACGATTTTCACCACCTGCTGCGCCGGGGTGAGGCTCTCCATCACCTCCGAGCCCGACGCCCGCTCGCGAACCCGGTCGATGAAGGGCTTGACGACCCGGAAGTGAACGTCCGCCTCGAGCAGGGCCAGCCGGATCTGTCGCAGCGCCGCGTCGAGCGCCTCGGGAGAAATGCGGCCCTCGCCCTTGAGCTGCCGGAAGACGTCTTGGAGCTTGTTCTGGAGACCGTCGAACATGGAAACCTCGTCAAGTAGATTCTGGCGCGCTGGCGCGTCGCCTCAGGGGAACGGAATGGTAGCACGGTGCCCGACGCATCCATCATCTGGCCGCCAGGCGAGAGTCCCGCTTAGAATGGCCGTGGAGGGAGGACCCAAATGAGCAAGTCGCCGCTTCTCTTCACCCTCGCCGGTCTCGCCGCCGTGCTTCTCTTCGCCATGGCGGCTGCCCCGTCCAAGCCGGCCCCTGCCTCGCTCTGGCAGGTCTATGAGCAGTCGTTGAAAGGGGCCAGGTACGTTGACTTGACCCATACGATCAACCCTGCCATTCCCGTCTGGGCCGGCTTTGGACGCTCGACGTTTGGCCCCGCGATCGATCCCAAGACCGGCAAATCTTTCACCTATCCAAAGGACGGCTTCGAGGCCACCCGGTACGACTTCGCCACCGATCAGCTCGGCACCCAGCTCGACCCGCCCGCCCATTGGGACCCCAACTACCCGGCGATCGACGAGCTGCCGGCCACCTACGCCGTCCGCCCGCTGGTGGTGATCTCAATCGCCGAGCAGGTCAAGAAAGATCCGGGGTATCACCTCACCGTCGCGGACGTCCAAGCCTGGGAGCAGCGGCATGGCCGCATCCCCGAGGGCTCCGTGGTCTTCGTCCGTTCCGACTGGTCGAAAGAATGGCCGAATCCGGAGCTGGCCACACGCACCAAGTTTCCCGGCGTGAAGCTGGACGCGCTCCAGTTCCTGCACCTGCAGCGCCACATCCTCTTCCACGGCCACGAGCCCCTGGACACCGACACCACACCAACCCTCGAAGGAGAATCGTGGCTGATGCATCACGGCTACACCCAGGCCGAGGGAGTCGCCAACCTTGACAAGGTCCCGGAGACCGGCGCCCTGGTCGCCATCGGTTATCCCAAGCTCCAGGGCGGCACCGGCGGCTATGCGCGCTACATTGCCATCTGCCCGCCGGATTGGAAGTACGGAGTCGCCATCGGCACCGTCCCCGAAGCGCCGCTCCCCCACATGGCGAAGTCGCTCCATTGGGATACCCAGCGCGGCATCCGGGTGCGCTGAATCAGGACGATCGCGCACAGAGTTGAGGCTCTGCCCATCATGCCTCCCTCGCCGGCAGCTGCGGTGCCAAGCCTTCCGCGGCCTGGGCTCGCAGCAGAGGCGCGATGTGTTCGATCTCGCTCTGAAGATGTCCGAGGATCTCCTCCATCCCCGACCACTCCACCCTGCGCCCCCGCATCTCGAGATCTTGACAGATCTTCGCCAGCCGGCGGGCGCCGAGCTGCGCGCCGCTCGCCTTGAAGGAGTGGGCGGCGAAGACGAATTTGAGGTCGTCCCTGGCGGCCAGAGTCAGCCGCAGCTCCGCGAGCCGGCGCGGAGCCTCGGCCAGGAAGTGGTCGATGATGGGCGACACCAGCTCCTTGCCGGTGATGGCCTGGAGCTGCCGCAACTGATCGATGTACTTCGGATCGAACGGCTCCTCGGCGCCGTTGGCACCGGCGGCGGCACTGGCAGCAAAAGATGGCGACGGCACAGCGGTTCCTCGCCCGCGGTACAACGCCGCGCGCAGATCCTCCAGCAGCACGGGCTTGCTCAGATAATCGTCCATCCCGGCGGCCAGGCAGGTCTCGCGATCCTCGCGCAGGGCGTTGGCGGTCACCGCGATGATCCGCGGGCGCCCTTCGAGCGGCCATTCGTCCCGGATGCGCCGCGTTGCCTCGAGCCCGTCCATTCCGGGCATCTGGACGTCCATGAGGATGACGTCGTAGCGCTGCCGACGCAGCGCGGCCAGAGCCTCCTCTCCGTCGGCGGCCAAGTCCGCTGCAAGCCCAAGCTGCTGCAGCAGGAGAAGCGCCACCTTCTGGTTGATCACGTTGTCCTCGGCGACCAGGATGCGCAGCGGCGGGAGGCCGGACCAGGCGATCCCGGCCGCGCCTTCGCTCTCGCGCGGGACTCCCGGCAGCGCCTTGCCGAAGTCGGGCGGCAGAGCCGTATCGACAACTCGGCAGCGGATCGTGAACCAGAACGTGGAGCCCTCGTTCGGCGCGCTCTCCACCCAGATCCGTCCCCCGAGGCCCTGGGCGAGCCGGTGGCAGATCGCGAGACCCAGCCCGGTTCCGCCATACAGCCGGCTGGTCGAGGAGTCCGCCTGGCTGAACGGGCGGAACAGGCGGTCCATGCGGTCTGGGGAGATGCCGATCCCGGTGTCGCGCACGGCAAAACGGAGCTCCACCATCGCGCCCCGTTCCAACGGTGGAGGGGAACAGGCGTCGACCCGGACGAGCACCCCTCCCGAGGGGGTGAACTTGACCGCGTTGTCCAGGAGGTTGACCAGGATCTGGCGCAGCCGCGTGGCGTCGCTCTCGATCAGGGCCGGCACCGCGGGATCGACCAGGCAGCCGATCTCCAGCCCCTTGCGCGCCGCTTGGGCGGCGAGCAGGTCGACCGCCTCCTCGACGCACTGGTGGAGGGCGAACGGGGACGCCTCGATGAGCAGCTTCCCGGCCTCGATCTTCGAGAAGTCCAGGATGTCGTTCAACAAGGCGAGCAGCGACTCGCCGCTGCTGCGGATCGTCCCCACGTAATCGCGCTGCTCGGGGGTGAGCCGGGAGCTGGCGAGAATGCTGGTCATGCCGATGACCGCGTTCATCGGCGTGCGGATCTCGTGGCTCATGTTGGCCAGGAACTGGCTTTTGAACCGGTTGGCGCGGTCCGCCTCGTCCTTGGCCGTGCGCGCCTCCTTCTCCGAGCGCTCGAGCTCGTCGACCGTCTCGGCGAGGCGCCGGGCTCTCTCCCGGGATTCGGCTTCGGAGACGGCGAGGCTCTCGGTGCGCTCGCGGACGAGGTTCTCCAGCCGCCTGGCGCGCCGCTGCAAGGCGGCGATCCGCCAGCGCATCCCCCCGCCGATCAGGAGGCCGGCGACGACGAAGTAGAGCAGGTAGGCCCAGCCGGTCCGCCAGGGTGAAATGGGGATCACGAAGGAGATCTCGACCGGCCCGGAGACGACGCCGGCGGCATCGCGCCCCCAGACGCGAAACCGGTAGGAACCCGGGGTCAGGTGCGAGTACCGCTGCACGGGATCGGAGATCCAGTCCGAAGGCGTGTCCTGCCATCCCGCGAGCTGGACGCGATAGCGGGTGTCCGTCTCGCGAAAGTAGCTGAGCAAAACGTACTCGAAGGTCACTTCGGCCGGCCCCTCGCCGAGGCGCAGCGTTGTGCCGGCCGGCGCCAGCTCGCGGCCGTCCACGGTGATGCGCTCCACGTACAGCGGGCTGGGGCCGAGCTTCGGCTCCGGCACGGAGGGATCGAGCCACGACACGGCGTTGTTCGTCCCCACCCAGAGCCGGCCGGCGCGGTC